>JACQHO010000097.1 GCA_016198945.1 Nitrospirota bacterium
GAAGGTTTCTGAAGCGTCGCCAGCAGCTTGAGGAGGGTCGTCTTTCCGGCGCCGTTCGGACCGAACAACGCATAGCATTCTCCTTGCGCCACCTCAAACGAAACGTCCTTCAAAACCTGATAATGGCGGTAGGATTGGCTGAGCTGTATCCCTCGGATTCCGGACATGGAACGACTCGTCTCACGGGTTAAATAAAGCAAGCAAGGTTACTGCAATCGTGAAGAGTTTGTCAATGATGGCCGAGATGCTCGGTCAGCAGGCGGGCGACCTGGCTCAGGTCAAACGGCCAGGCATAATGAATTTTTATATCTGGATGGCCGGAGCGAAGTTTTTCCAGAATATTCGGAATTTCAACCTCGGAATGGACGCCTCCCGGCGTCATCATCGAAGGGATGACCGTGATTTCTCGAATTCCATCGGTGATCATGGCTTCGATCGCTTCCTCCAAAGACGGGGAGCAAAACTCGTTGTACGCGACGGCCAGCGCCGTGCCATTCAAACCGGCCCGCAGATGATCCGCGAGCGACTCCAGGCCGGTTTTGTATGGATCGTTGTGAGGCGTCCTGGGCCAGTTCCGGATGCGCGCGGCCAGATCCGTCTCCTCCGGTGAAACCTGGCCGCCCGCGCGGCGTCGCCGGGCTTCCAGGGATTTGAACTTTATAACCATTTCCCCCGGACAGTCCGTTGCAGGCACCCCATGTCCCACAAGAACGACGCCTTTTAGGGTTGTATTCGTTTTACGTGCAGGTTTCACGTTTGCCGTTGTTACTTCACCCTCAGCGCGCCGGAGCCGATGAGGTATTTGAGGTCGTCGTCCTCGAAGCGGATGCCGCCGCCGGCGAAACCGGTGGCGAGTTTTTTGTTGGTGAAGTTGTCGTATCCGCCCTGGATGAAGAGGTATTTGAAGAAGGAGAGGCTGGCCGTGCCTTTGAGGTGGACATGCTGGTTCAGCGGATCGTCGCTGTTGAAGTCCCAGGCATCGAAGCTGAATCGTAACGCATCGTCAAAGAGATAAAGATCGGTTCCGGCCCCGAAGGTGTTTTCCATCAAGCCGATCCGGAGCGCGACGTCCGAGAAGCGGCGGCCGAACTCGGCATTGATCTTCAGCCGGCGGTCGGACTTGAGCTCCACCACCGGCGCGTTCGTTCCAATCTGGGTCACGGTTTCGGTCACCCGTCCGCGAGGATCATCCACCAGCTCGAGAAGATAGAATTTGTCCTCCCGGGGCTGGAGATGCACGGAGAAGTAGCCCTTGTTTTCCTCGGAATCGAACTGGTATTCGTTGCGGAAGCCGATCACGGTCTTGAACCGTTCGATGCGGGAAACGGCCCCGCTCAAACCCTCCAGCGCCGTCGTGATCTGGTCATAGGCTTTGTCATCCGTGAAAAGTTTCCCGATCGTGCCCTCGCCTTTTTCAACCTTCTTCGTGATGTTGTTCAATCCTTCCAGGGCGGAATCGAGCTTGTTGTAGATCTCCTCTTCCTGGACAAGCTTGCCCAGCGTTCCTTCGCCCTTCTCAACCTTGGTCGCGATCGCCTCCAGCTTTTCCGACGTGCGGTTGAGGCTTTCCAAAAGTTTTGGGAGGTCCGCTTTCAGAGACGAGCTGGCCTCCTCGATATTGGCGACGGCCTTGGTGAAATTCTCGCGGTTGTCCTTGACGGTGCCGTTGAGGTTGCGGCTCAGTTCACGGATGCTGGCCACGATTTCCTTGAGCGATTGCTTGCCCTCCTCGCTTCCGAGGGCTTCGCGCAGCGATTCGCTGACGGTCTTGATATCGGCCGCGACCCCGCTGAACTGGTTGATCAACCGGTCCAGATCGGCCACTTTTTCGCTTTCGGTCAGTGCGTCGCCGTCCTTGAGATAGCTCTCCTCCTTCCCCGGGATGAGCTCGATATATTTCTCTCCCAGGAGCCCGGTGGCCCGCACGGCGGCCTGGGTGCCTTTGCGGAGTTTGACTTCCGGCTTGATCCGCAGCGTGACCTTGGCCTGCCCGTCCTGAAGGGCAATCGTCTCGACCTTTCCGACCTCGACGCCGGCGACCTTGATGCCCGATTTGGAATCCAGACCGGCGACGGTATCGAAGAGCGCAAAAAGACGATAGCCGGTTTCACGCCCGAAGCGGTATCCGCCCACGGTAAAGGTCATGTAGGTCAGGACCATCACCCCGAGCAGAACCACCAACCCGACCCTCGCCTCGGCGCTTAATCGCATGGAAAATTGCAATCCTTTCTAATGTCTATTGTTATAATCTCGTTGTTGTATGAGCGGGTCCTGTCCTGCGGCAGCCCCATCCGTCCTCGCTGCGTTCTACGATCCGGAAGGATCTACCATCCCCACCCGGTGGGGACTGGCCGTAGCGGGCGGATGGGGCGCCCCGCCTCCGGCCACCCGCTGATTGAGTAGATGAGGTGATTCATCCATGCGCAATCTGACCGCCATCGCTTTAAACACAGCGAAACGCCACGGGGCGTCGTATGCCGACATCCGTATTTTGCAGATTACCGTCGAGGATTTGACGGTCCGGAACGGCGAGCTGGGCGAGATGCGGCAGGATGAATCGTTCGGATTCGGGGTGCGCGTCATCGTGAATGGCGCCTGGGGATTTGCGGCCGGGCCATCCGTCACGAAAGACGATATTCGGAAGACCGCGGTTCTGGCCTGCCGGATCGCGAAGGCCAGCGCGAAGCTTAAAAAAGGAAGCATTCGTCTTTCAAAAGAGGAGATCGTGGATACGACCTGGCAGACGCCGGTCGTGATGGATCCGTTCCGCGTGTCGGTGAGCGAGAAACTGGATCTGCTCTTCCGGATCGACGAAATTCTCCGAAAGAACCCGAAGATCAAGGCGGCCGAATCCACGATGGGATGCGTCCGTGAGCGGCAATGGCTCGCGACGAGCGAAGGGACGTTTATTGACCAGACGCTGATCCGCACCGGCGCGGGTTATTCCGCGACGGCGGTCGAGTCCGCCTCCGGCGGAGGCGAGGTCCAGAAGCGTTCCTACCCGATGAGTTTCGGCGGGCAGTACCTGGGAATGGGATATGAGCTGGTAAAGGGGCTTGCGCTGATCGAAAACGCGGAGAAGACTCGCGAAGAAGCCGTTGCGCTTCTCTCCGCAAAGCCGTGCCCTTCCGGGAAGAAAGACCTGATCTTGGACGGGACGCAGCTCGCGCTCCAGATTCACGAATCCATGGGGCATCCCTCGGAGCTGGATCGCGTGCTGGGACTCGAGGAGAACTATGCCGGACGGAGTTTTCTGACGCTTGAGAAATACAAAAAGTTCCGGTACGGCTCGGACCGGGTGACGCTGATGGCCGATTCGACCGTGCCCGGTGGGCTGGCGACCTTCGGTTTCGACGACGACGGCGTGCGGGCCCAGCGCTGGCCGATTGTTCAAAACGGAATTTTTGTGGGCTATCACACGAACCGCGAATTCGCGCCGGTCTTGAAGGAGGCCAGCCGGGGAGCCTGCCGCGCCGACAGCTGGGCCTCGCTTCCGATGATCCGGATCACGAACCTGAGCTTGATGCCGGGCGACCGGACATTGGACGATCTCATCGCCGATACGAAGGACGGGATTTTCATGTGTACAAACAAGAGCTGGTCGATCGACCAGATGCGGTACAACTTTCAGTTCGGCTGCGA
>JACQHO010000009.1 GCA_016198945.1 Nitrospirota bacterium
CCCGTCGCGTATGATCCGGAACGGTACGAAGCCGAAAATTTTTTGGCGCTTCTCTCCGCGCTGACGGCCGCGCCCATCCCGTTCAACCCCGAACAGCCGTTCTTGACGATTCCGGCAGACCCCTCGCCCGGATTGCGGGTGATCATGGCGCCCGGGGCAAGCTATCCCGAAAAACAATGGGGACCGGAGAAATTCCGGCGGCTGGCGGCCGGGTTCCTGGAGCAGGGATATTCGGTGGGATTGATCGGCGGACCGGCGGACGCTCGCCAGGCCGCCGAGGTGATTCAAGGGCTGCCGGTTGAAAATTTTACGGGGCGCACCACGTTGCGAGAGACCGCCCGGGTGATCGGCGCGGCCGGTTTGGTGATCGGCGGAGACAGCGTCGCGCTGCATCTTGCGGCGGCGCTCGGCAGGCCTTCGATCGCGTTGTTCGGTCCGACGCCGCCGCAACAATGGGCCCCGCGCGGAAAAAACCGCCGCACATTGTATCATCCGCCCCACTGCAGCCCCTGCTCTCGATTCGGCCATATCCCTCCCTGTCCGTACGATGTAGAATGTCTGAAGCACATCTCGGTTGAAGAGGTTCAAGAGGCCGCGCGGCAAATCATGATGACCGAAGCGCCGGGGAAATAATGGGGTCGCAGAAGTTCCATTCTTATTTTTGGTGGGCCCCCGTTCTACTGGCCCTGGCATTCAATATCAACGCGCTTCAGAACGGCTTCGGCTGGGATGATGATGCGATTATCCCGAATCTTAAGACGCCCGAAGGCTGGATAAACTTTTTTCGGCCGGAGACCCCTTCTCCCAACGCCCCGATATCGGAGTTTATTCATTTTCGTCCATTGGTCTCTGTCTCCTATTATCTGGATCACCTCCTCTGGGGCAAACAACCCTTTGGATTCCATCTGTCCGTCTGGCTGGCCCATCTCCTGAACACCGCGCTCGTGTTTTTTCTGGCCCGGAGTCTGATCCGCGCCACGGAAGCATCCCAGGAGGGATCCTCGACTCACGATTCACGCCTTACCGCCCACTGCCCCTGTTGGCCGCATCGCTCTTCGCCGTCCATCCCGCCCATGCCGAGGCCGTGGCCTGGATCGCCGGCCGCAACGATGTCTTTTGCACCGCGTTCATGCTCTCATCCCTGATTCTTTATATCCGCTTCGATCAGACCGGAAGCCGGTTGAGCTACGGCCTGTCCATGGCCGCATTTTTTCTTGCGCTTTTGACCAAAGAGATCGCGGTCGGAATGATCCTCCTGTTTTTTGTCCATGAATACCTTTCTATGGACAATGCCTCACCGGCCCCATGGAAACGGACGGCCGTTCGGTTGGCGATCCCGCTGGCCGTCCTGGCTGCTTACTTCTGGTTACGAAGCGCAAGGACATTGTTTTTGCCGGGAGGGCCCTCTCTGCCGGCGATCACTTCATTCTCACCGGCGGTGGAGATCCTTCGCGCCTATGGCTTCTATTTCAAGACAATGTTGTTCCCCTATCCGCATCAGCCCTTCATTTCCACCTTGCCGATCTCGAACCTGTATTTGATATTTTCCGGTTTGGTGTTCGTCATCCTCATGGCGGGTTTCGTGTACGCACGGGTTCGTCGTCAAATTCTCCTGGGAACCGGGCTGGCCTGGACTGTGATTCTTCTCGCTCCGGCCGCCGGGGTGGCCGCTTTTGATCTGGCCGCCACCCCGGCCGCTGAACGATATGTCTATGCCCCCTCCGCGGGATTTTTAATCGTAACGGCATGGTTGATCATGAACGGGTTGGATCAGTTACAGGCATCATTGACTTTAAGCCCGCACCGCCCCAAAATCATGCGGGGCCTGATCCCGGGCCTCGTTGTGGCCGGCGTTGTGAGCCTATGGGGTTGGCAGAGTTGGAACCGTAATCTGGCATGGCAAAGTCCACTGACTTTCTGGGAAGCGTCTGTTTCGGCATCGCCCGATTCCGGCCTTCCCCGACGATTACTGGGAGCACAGTACGCTTCAAGGGGCCGGTACTCCGAGGCGGAGGAGCAGTATCAGCGGGCCGTCGCGAATTTTCAAAAGACTTTTGGCGCCGCACATCTCGCTGTAGCCGACAGCCTCCATGACCTGGCCAACCTGTATCGCAACCAGGGCAGATATGCCGAGGCCGAACCGTTCTACCGGCAGGTCATCCTCATCTGGGAAAAGGCCTTGGGGCCGGATCACCCCGATCTTGCCAAGGGGATTTACGGCTTGGCCTTGACCTGTGAGCTTCAGGGAAGACATTCTGAAGCCGAAGTACTCTACCGACAGACTTTAGGCATTTTACAAAAAACTCTCAAGCCGGACCATCCCAAGATGCTCATCCTGATGGAGACGTACGCACGGTTGCTTCGGAAGATTGATCGTGAGCCCGAAGCGGTGGCGATCGAAGACAAAATCCAGACGATCCGGAACCGATCCGGACGGAATCCATGAACAGATCTCTGAGCCCATCTCTCCGCATCATCGGACTGATCGTGCTGGCCGCAGGGGTTTATCTCCAGGCGGTCCGTTACGATTTTGTGTGGGATGACCATCAGTTTGTTTCCGGTTTGAATGCCGCCGTCACCGACACCCCCCATTTTTTCCGTTATGCGATCTCGGCCGTTCTGGAAACGGATACGCTCACTTACCGCCCGTTATTTCTCATATCCTATGCTCTCGATACACTTCTATGGGGACGCAACCCGGCGGGGTTTCATCTCACCAATATCCTGCTTCACGTTTTGGTGACCCTGCTGGTTTTTCGGCTGGCGACGCAATGGGCCGAATCCGCCCGCGTCGGCGGGTTCTCGGCCGCCGTCTTTGCCGTTCATCCGATCCATTCGGAGGCGGTGGCATGGATCTCCGGACGGGCGGATCTTCTGGTCGCTCTCTTTGTGTTAACCGCTCTTCTCTACGCTTTCCGATTGTCGGCGGCCGGAGGAATTCTTTCTCCGATCAAGTGCGCGGGGTGGACGGCTTTAATCGGGCCGAGCTTTATCCTGGCGCTCTTATCAAAAGAAACTGCCATTATCCTTCCGGGATTGATTCTCTTGATCGGGTTTACGCAGAAAACCGGAGACTGGAAAAAGATCCTCCCCGCCCTGTTCATAACCACTTTGATCGCCCTGGCCTATTTTGTTTCGAGGGCCTCGGTGTTGATAGCCGTCGATTCCGGTTCTTCTATAACGGGCGATCTGGCCGCGATGGTTCATGGTTCCCGTTCCTGGTTTGAAACCCTTCTGGCCGGTCTCTACGTTACGGGTGACTATCTACGATTGCTGTTCTTCCCCATCTCCGTCAAGGCCCTGTATGATCTTCCTCCTCTAACAATGACCGATCCCCTCGTGATTCAATCGGGGATAATCCTCTGTGCATGGATCATCGGCGCGGGCGTTGTGAGCCGCCGATCATCGGTCGGAGCCGCCGCAATGGGTTGGGTGCTTATCAGCCTCCTGCCCGCGTATGCGCTGTTTATCTACACCGCCGTATCTCCCATGGCCGAGCGCCTTCTTTACCTGCCATCGGTCGGATTTTCCATATTGCTGGGTCTCGCTTTTTCCGGCCGACATGAGAAACTCCGCCGATCGCGTGCCGTCCGGATGGCAGGCGCCGGTCTCACGGTTGGGCTCTTTTCCATATACATAGTTGCCGCGCTCCATCATAATAAAGCCTGGATGGACGATCTGCATTTTTGGGAAAACACGGTGCGGAATAACTCCGAAAACAGCCTGGCCCATTATAACCTTGCGACGGCACATTTTGAACGACAGCATTGGTCGGAAGCCGTCCGGGAATACGAACGGACCGTCATGATCAAACCGGATTATCCGGAAGCGTATTTCAACATTGCAAACGCTTACGTCGCGCTGGGTCGTCGAGATCTTGCGATCGAATATTACCGGACGGCCGTCCGCTATAAACCCGAGTATGCCGATGTCTACATCAATCTGGCCGTGACCCATCACGAACTTGGACAACTGGATCTGTCGCAAAAGGCCCTTGAGCTGGCGGTTCAATACAATCCGCGAAGTCCGATCGCGCAGAACAACCTTGCCAATGTCTATGCCGTTCAGGGCCAATGGAAGGAAGCGATTGAGCATTACGAGAAGGCGCTGGCCCTTCAGCCGGATTATCCCGAGGCCCGTATCAATCTGGAGCGGGCCTATCGGTTGAGGGCAAACGAGGAAGCACCGAGGAACCCGTGACGGGTAGGTGCGCGGTTAGCTTTTTGAGATGGGGTTTCTGGAAAGAAACGCGCGAATCAGCTCGGCGGTTTTTTCCGGCTGATCCAAAAAGGCAAAATGGCCGGCCTTGGAAATGACCTGGGATTCCACCGGCACCTGCCGAATCTGACTTCGGGTTCTCTGCAACAACTTTTCCCCCTCCGGAAGCAGTTGATCGCTATCGGCCCGGAGCAACAGGAGATGTCGATTGAAATTGGGAAGCATCGCCAGGATATAACTCTCTTGAACATCGGCCGAAAACGCTTTAAACCGCTCCTGAACCGCCTTTTTTTGTTCCTCGTCCTGGAGCGGAACGAGCCATTTTTCCGTTTCCTCTTTGGATGGCGGCCGGTCGCCATATTTCATGGATCCGCTGGACAGAAGCATTCCGAATCCTCCGGCGGGCGACTGTTTGAAGATGTTCAGCATTCCCTCAAATCCTTCGGTCCAGTTGGCCGATTCAAACCCGTTGATGCTGACCACGGCTCCCGTAATCTCCGGGAAATGGTGCCCGAAAGCCACGGCCAAACCTCCGCCCTCTCCCGCGCCCATGACATGCACGGTTCCCAGACTCAACGCTTTAACGAAATCCCGATAGATATAAAGGAGATGCTGGGATGAAAAATCGCCCTTCATGGAGGACAGCGCGCGAATTCCCGGGGGTTCGACTACGATCACCCGCGCCGAGTTGCTGAGTCGGCCCGCAAATTCGGCCCAAAACTGGGTGCTGAACGGGTAAGAAGAGAGAATCACCAGCGGATCGCCTTTTCCCTGGTCGCTGTATACGATCGGAATATTTTGAACCGAGACCGAATTAAGACCCGGGGGAAGATCCTTTGGATTGAACGCGGTTCGGACGGGATCCGCGGCGGCCGGGAAGGAACTTCCAGCTAAAAAAAGACCGACAAAGAATAAAATGGCGGGAGTTCGGCCGGAATGGATTCGCATAATGAGCGCATTTATACAACAGAACGGCGGCCGTGTCAAGCGAAACCAGAAACTTTTTATATGCGAGACCTTCCCGTCTTGACAGACATCCGTTTTTCCGATAGGCTTCAGTCTCGTTCCGTAATCATCCATAATTTGTACTATCGGCCCTTAAATCTCAACGGCGCAAACAGATCTTGGCCATGGCATCTGTCTCCTCAACGCATCCTCCCTTCTTTTGGTGTCTCAAAAAATTCACGGCGCGTTTGATCCCCAGGTTTGCCCTCGGCCTGATTCTGTTTGCGTTAACGGCCCACCCGGCGATGGCCGATATGGAGCCCCCCGAAACCCCGGCCTGGACGGGAATTTGGGGAAGCTCCGCCCATGATCTCTTTGTGGTGGGCGAGTACGGCGCCATCGGCCATTATGATGGGAAAAAGTGGGGGTTAATGGACAGCGGCACGCGCCTCTGGCTATCGGCCGTGACCGGAACTTCACCCGATTCGGTTTTCGCGGCAGGATACAACGGGCTGATCCTTCATTACGACGGCCGCCGCTGGATGAAAATGGAAACCGGGGTCTCGAACGATTTGAACGGAATCTGGGCCGGTTCCCCGACTAACGTTTATGCCGTCGGGGACCGTGGAACGATTCTCCATTTCGATGGAGTCCGGTGGGCCCCGGTTCCCAGCGGCACCGTCAATCTACTGTTCAGCATCTGGGGAAGTTCTCCAAGCAATATCTACGCCGTGGGGGGACGCAGCACAGTTCTCCATTATAATGGAAAAACATGGAAATCCGTTGGCATGCCCCGGACGGGTCATTTCGTTGGCATCTGGGGAAATTCGGCCGACGATATTTTCTTGGTCGGTGATGAAGGAATCATCCTGCATTTTGACGGAAAGGCATGGTTTCCCATGGCCAGCGGCGTTTCGGACGTTCTCCGCACCGTTTGGGGCAGTTCCGATCGCAACGTCTTTGCGGGCGGGGAAAACGGTCTTGTACTTCACTATGACGGCCGGGACTGGAAAAAACGCTCCCCCGAAGCGGCCGAACCCCTTCGGGGAATTTGGGGAAACGCAACCTCGAATGTTTACATCGTCGGCGATAGCGGATTGATCCTTCATTACGATGGTCAGAACTGGAAAAACCTGTTACAAGAAGATGGGAAAACCCTCATGCGGACTCCGTAGTTGACCTGTCGTTGGTCAAACCGGACCGTTCTGAGTGTATTTTCGCTTGACATCTTAAATAACTCCCTGTAGGATGCAGCGGCATTACGCCCA
>JACQHO010000006.1 GCA_016198945.1 Nitrospirota bacterium
ATCAAGACGGAAGAGCGCATCCGCGGCCTGGATGTGGGGAAAAAGCTGCTCGAGCGGGCGCTGCACCGCCATAATTTAAGTTCGACCGAGGCGTTCAAGCCGGACCGCATGACGGCGCTTACGAAGGAGTTCGGGATCGCCACCCCGGAGGATCTCCTGGTCGCGATCGGGTACGGGCGGATCACGACCGAGCAGGTGATCCGGGCGTTGCAGCCGGCCGCCGCCATGAAGGAAGGGCTGGCCGATAAACTGATCCGCAAGATCGGCATTCGTCCGACCGGGGTCAAGATCAAGGGGATCGGGGATCTGCTGGTTCATCTTTCCAAATGCTGCAATCCCGTGCCGGGTGATTCGATCATCGGGTTCGTCACGCGGGGCCGGGGGCTGTCGGTTCATTCCGTGGACTGTCCGAACATCGACGAGCTGGACTATGACAAGGACCGGATCGTCGAGGTCCACTGGGATACCCAGGACGCCACTCCGTATTCTGTCAAGATCACGGTGCTGACGGTGGACCGGCCGGGGATGCTGGCTTCGGTTTCGGCCGCGATCACCTCGGCTAAGGCGAACATCAGCCACGCCGATATCACGACCACCGAGGACCGGCGGGCCACCCTGAACTTCGTGGTAGAGATCTTGAACGCCGGCCATCTGGCGAAGGTCTTGAAAAGCGTCGAAGCGGTCGACGGCGTGGTCCAGGCCAAACGGGTAAGGCCGGGTTAAGCGGGGAAGGGTCCGTCGGTGGGCGCGATGAGTGATCTGTTGATCGATCTGGGCGAGACGATCCTGATGGCCCTTCTGGTCTATGCCGGAACGCGGACGATCTTCCGCCGATTCGGCCGGCCGTTGCCGCCCTATCTTTCGGTGATCTACGCGACGACCGCCCTCTTGGTCGTCGTAAGCCGGTTTCTGGCCCACCCGAGCGTTCCCCGCATGTACGTTCCGCCGGACCTGATGATCGGGGTCCGGGTTCTCTTCTGGACCGGGGCTTCCTTCTTTGTCTTGAAATTGCTGGACCTCCTGCTGATCGAGTCATTCCTAATCCGTAAAAAGGCATTGCATATTCCTCAGTTGCTTCGGATGTTGATCTTTCTATCCCTGTTTGTAACCAGCCTCCTGTTTGTCTTAAGATTGGTTCTGGACATCAATCTGATCGCGCTGATCGCGCTGCCGACGGTTGCCACAGCCGTGGTGGGGTTTTCGTTGAAAGACACGCTGACCCGGTTGTTCGACGGGATCGCGCTGGGGCGGGTCATGCGGACCGGAGATTGGGTAGGCATTCTGGGAAGGGAAGGACAAGTCGTCCAGATCGACCTCAGTCATTTGACGCTCCGGACCCGGGAGGACGATCACCTTCTGATTCCCAATAACAGCGTTTCCCAGCAGGAGATCATCAATTACAGCAAGCCCTCCACCCGTCATGCCTGCAGCGTCGCGGTCGAGGCGGCTTACAAAGATCCGCCGCTCAAGGTTCAGGAGGTTCTCCAAAACGTGGCCAGGTCAGTGCCGGGAGTGATGACCTACCCGGCGCCGAAGGCCTTTGTGGAGGCTTACCGGGAGTCCGGAATGCAGTACCGGTTGAAGTTCTGGGCGGAGGACTACTCGGAACATCTGCGCCTTCAGAGCGAGGTCTTGAGTTATATCTGGTATGCCTTTCAGCGGCAGGGAATCGAGATCCCCTATCCGGTCCGGACGATTCAGATCCAGCCGGCGACCGCCGGACCGGAGGCTCGGAACGATATTGTTCAAAAGCTTCGGCGGGTGGATTTTCTGTCGGTCCTTCCCGACGCCGATCTGGAGATCCTGGCCGGCAAGGTCCGGCGCCGCTCCTATCTCATCGGGGAAAGGGTGATCGAAGAAGGAGAACCCGGAGAGGAATTCTTCTTCATCGAGCGGGGAACGGCCCGGGTGAGGGTCAAGGACAGCGACGATCCAAAAGTCGCCGAGCTGGCCGCGGCCGATTTCTTCGGCGAGATTTCGCTGTTGACCGGCGAGCCGCGGTCGGCCACGGTGGTGGCCGCCTCGGAACTGCAGGTTCTGGTGATCGATAAAGCCTGCTTTCAGGAAATTCTCTTCCGGAATCCATCTCTGGCGGAGGCGATCGGCGAGACGTTGTCCCGCCGCCGCGCGGATCTGACCGTGGTTCGGGAAAAGATCCGCCCCGCCTCGGCTGCGGAACCGGCGGCCAAAACCCGGACGAATCTGGCCGACCGG
The DNA here is from genome assembly GCA_016198945.1 of Nitrospirota bacterium. Taxonomy (GTDB): domain Bacteria; phylum Nitrospirota; class Nitrospiria; order JACQBZ01; family JACQBZ01; genus JACQFA01. The sequence goes on from JACQHO010000006.1 coordinate 2,215, forward strand.
ATCAAACGGTTCTTCGGAATCCGGTAATCCGGCTCTTCACGACGGGAGGTCGGTCTCCATCGAACGATCGGACGATAGCGCGCGGGAGGCGATCTCGGCGGCGGAGGAGCGGTTTGAACGCGCGCGCCGTACGGCGGGTCTGTTTCTCGGGCCGACGGCGGGCTTTCTGATCTGGCTTTGGCCGATCCCCGGACTGTCCGCTCAGGCCCACGACCTTGCCTGGATCCTGGGGATCGTCGTCATTTATTGGATGACCGAGCCGATTCCCATTCCGGTCACGGCCCTGATGGGTCCCATTCTCTGCATCCTCGCGGGCGTCGGGACGGCCAAGGAGGTCCTGGCCCCTTTTTCAAACCCGATCATCTTTCTCTTCATTGGAAGTTTTTTCATCGCACAGGCCATGATCGTGCACGGTCTGGACCGCCGTTTTGCGTTGGGAATTTTACGACAGCGATGGATCGGGGCCCGTCCCGGTCGTCTGCTGTTCGCCTTCGGGGCGATCACCGCGCTTATCTCGATGTGGGCCAGCAACACGGCCACCGCGGCGATGATGCTTCCGATTGCGGTCGGTATCTTGGGCGCGGTCCGGCCGGCCGTGCGGGGGCCCGGCCCCGGCCAGGATCCCGACGGCCTGAATCGTTACGGAACCGGGCTGATGCTGATGGTGGCCTATGCGGCTTCGGTGGGGGGGATCGGGACGATCATCGGCACGCCGCCCAACCTGATCGGGGTGGGGCTCATCCGTCAACAGATCGGAATCGAGATCACGTTTCTGGAATGGATGATCTTTGCAATGCCGCTGCTCTTGGTGATGTACCTCGCTCTTTATATTCTGCTATGGGGTCTGCATCGTCCGGCCGGTTTCAACCTCGACGGCGCGGAGGGCTATATCCGGGCGGAACTGGCGCAACTGGGTTCCTGGACGGCCGGACAGCGCAACGCGGCCGTGGGTTTTCTCACGGCCGTGATTCTCTGGGTCACCCCCGGTGGAATCGCGCTTCTTTTTGGAACGCAGAGTCCGGCCTACCAATGGTATGACGCCCATCTTCCCGAGGGCGTGGCGGCCCTGCTGGCCGCAATTCTTCTGTTCCTGCTGCCGGTGGACTGGAAGCGCCGGACCTTCACGCTGAGCTGGGAGGATGCCGCCCGGATTGATTGGGGGACGATCCTGTTGTTCGGCGGCGGACTGTCGTTGGGGGATCTCATGTTCAAGACCGGTCTGGCCGAGACGATGGGGCGGGGATTGATGGGGCTGTTGTCGGTGGAATCAGTCTGGGGCGTGACGGCTGTGGCGATTTTCCTCGGGATTGTGGTCAGCGAGCTGACCTCGAATACAGCCTCGGCCAACATGGTGATCCCGGTCGTGATCGCGATCGCGGGAGCGTCCGGCGTCAGTCCGCTTCCGCCGGCGCTGGGCGCCTGCCTGGGGGCCAGCTATGGATTCATGCTTCCGATCTCGACCCCGCCGAATGCCATTGTCTACGGCTCCGGTCTCATTCCCATCACAAAGATGATCCGGGCTGGGGTGATATTCGACCTGCTCGGATTTTTGATTCTCTGGACGGGTTTGCGGATTCTTCTGCCGCTGCTGGGCTACGTTTAAAACCGAAGGGGGATTCCGACACGCAACCCCCGCTTGTGCACGACGCCGGCATTCACCTCCAGCACATAATGGCTGTCGGTCGACGGTCCGTACACGGGGCAGGGGTCCCCCTTGCAGGGCGGGACCTGGTATTCGATATGGATGATTCGTTTCCGGTCGTCCATCCAGATGATGTCCAGCGGGATGAATGTGTTCTTCATCCAGAACTGATTTGGGCCGGGCCGGTCGAAGATGAACAGCATCCCATGGTCTTCCGGGAGGGAGGTGCGGAACATCAATCCCCGGTTCCGTTCCATCGGTGTGCGGGCGATTTCGACCTGAAGGGTTTTTCCGTCCGGAAGGATCAGTGGAACCGTTGAAAGGGAGGTTTCATGGCCGTAGGTGAGGGCTGCGGTCGCGACGAGGCCGATCAGAACCAGGAACTTCGCCATGCTCAAAGTATGCGATACTCTTCATAAAAAGTCAATGATCCGAAGAGAGTTTTTCCGGTCTTCCCCTTGACGCGGCGGGATCGGCGCGGTACACTGGGCGGGGTTTTGCGATGGGACTTTATCAGAGACAAAAAGAATATTTTGAAAAGGCTTACTCGACCGGCGAGCACGGCTGGCCGACCGTCGGCCCGACGCCGTTTGTCCTTCGGGCTCTTCCTCGGATCAAGGCCGCGGCCGCCCCGGGCCGCGGCCGGATCCTCGATCTGGGCTGCGGTGAAGGCCGGCATGCGCTGGCCTGCGCGCGGGCCGGGTTCGATGCCGTGGGACTGGATTATCAACCCCGGGCGATCCGGAAGGCGCGGGCCTTTGCGCGGAAGCTGAAGATCCGCCGGGGGGTCCGGTTCATGGTGGGCGATGCATTTCGGCTCCCGTTTCCGCCGGACCGCTTTGACGGCATCATTGATTACGGTTGTCTTCATCATGTGAAGATCGGCGACACGCGGCGCTATTTTGACAGCGTTCTGCCGCGTCTGAAACCGGGCGGTTATTTCATTCTGTCCTGCTTCTCGACCCGCTTCAAGCACCATCCGGGCGAGAAGCGCCGGCGGAACTGGCTGGTCCACCGGGGTCATTATGACCGGTTTTTCCGGAAGCGGGATTTCAAGACGCTTTTCGGAAAACAGTTTGATATTCTGAAACTGGAAGAAAAAGGCGACGGTCTCTACGTCTTCTGGCATGTGTTGATGAGGAAGAGATAATCTCAAATTTGCCTGCATGCTGCGATTCGCAGCAGACATGAAATTTGAGATTTCAAATTGGAGAAGGCGTGCCTAACATTGCATTTGTAAATGGGCGATTCATGCCGCTGGCTCAGGCCAGGGTCTCGGTGGAAGACCGCGGTTTTCAGTTCGGCGACGGCATCTATGAGCTGATCCGTACGTACGCCGGCCGAATTTTCCATCTTGATGACCATCTTCAACGGCTTGAGCAGAGCGCCGCGGCGATTGGACTTTCGATCGTTTATTCAAAGTCCCATTGGAAGGCGATCCTGGAGGAGGCCCGGACCCGGAGCCGCTATCCCGACGCCAAGCTTTATATCCAGATCACCCGGGGCGCGGCCCCTCGCGATCATTCCTTTCCGAAGAAAGCCCGGATGAGCGTGATCGTGACGGTCCGGAAACTGACCCCGCTGCCGACGGATCTCCGCGAAAAGGGGGTCGCGGTTATGACGGTGCCCGACCTGCGATGGGGCCGCTGCGATATCAAATCGATCAATCTCCTTCCCAATATCATGGCCCGGCAGAAGGCGCGGTCGGCCGGGGCGTTTGAGGCGGTTTTCATCCGGGACGGGCGGGTGATGGAAGGGGCCGGCTCCAACGTCTTTGCCGTCATCGGCGGCCGGATCATCACCCCGCCGAAAGGGCCGGCCATCCTGCCCGGAATCACGCGCGATCAGGTCATCGCACAGGCCCGCGAGTCCCGGGATCCGTTGCTGGAAAAAGGGGTATCGTTGGAGGAACTTCTGGCAGCCGAGGAGATCTTCCTCACCGGCACGACGGTCGAGATCCTTCCGGTTGTCCAAGTGGACGGAAAGACCATCGGCGACGGACGGCCAGGTCAAACGACCCGACGGCTGTGCCGGCAGTTCCAACAGACGACCTACCGATAAAAAGTGGACCCGGTTACACATACGCTCATCGGCATCGGGATGGCCCATGCCTTTTTCCGGAGCCGCATCGGCCCGGAGGCGGTGCCCGTCATGGCGATCGCTTCCAGTCTTCCCGACATCGACGCGCTGGTTCATCTGACGGGCGATCCGGCCGCCGTACTGATGCGCCGGACCTTCGGTCATTCGATCTTCCTTCTTCCTCTATGGGCCCTGGGGCTTGCGCTGATCCTCCGGCGGTTCTATCCCAGGCCGGGTTTGGCCCGTTTGTACGGGTTGATTCTTCTCGCCTCATTTGTCCATCTTTTCTTTGATCTCGTGAATTCGTTCGGCGTGGTGCCGTTCTGGCCTTTTTCCGACTGGCGGCCGGAGCTGGCGATTATTTTCATCATTGACCTTCTTCTGACCGGTTTTCTGGCCGGGCCGCTGGTGCTGACTCTTTTCGATCGATGGCGCCCCCGTCTTGTTATGTTCTCCCGGATTTCGATGGTTGCCGTTGCGGCCTATGTCCTCTTCTGCGGGGCGAATCGGTGGATGGCGGAGAGGGTTCTTTCGGCCGAATCGGCGCGGTCGTCTGTGCGTCCCGACTTCAGTTACGTTTTCCCGGAGCCCCTTGGCCCCCATCGCTGGCGGGGGGTGACCCGCGCGGGAGACACCTATCAAATTTATCTGATCCATCCGCTTTCAAACCGCGTTGAGCGGGTCGGTCAGGAAAAGACGCTGCAAGGTGAACCTTCCATCGAACAGGCCCGGGCGACGACGCTGGGCCGCCGGCTGGAATGGTTCTTCAAGGCGCCGGTCTGGACGGTCGAGGGGAACCCGTCGGCTGTGGTGAGTGTGTATGACCTGCGATTCCAATCGGTACTGATCCATCGGGAGCCGCCCTTCGTCTATCGCTTCCGTGCCTTTCCCGATGGCCGGGTCGAGGGGTTGTAGAGTTTGCTCTTGCTTTTTAATTTAGGGTGTGATATAAAAAAGCTCGTAAAAGTGGGTGCGGTTCCGCCCACTTTTTTCATTTGACGCGGGTTGGAATGGCCCAAGAGACTCAAGCGATCATCGGCCGGATCCGGGACGTGGTGGTTCCGATACTCGACTCCATGGGGTTGGAGCTGGTCGATCTGGAGCTGTCCGGCCGGGGCAAAGGAAGTCATCTCCGTATTTTTATCGACAAGGCCGGCGGCATCACGGTGGAAGATTGTGAGCTTGCGAGCCGGTACATCGGCCACGCGTTGGATGCGGCCGATCCCCTTCCAGGCTCGTACATGCTGGAGGTCTCGTCTCCCGGACTGGACCGTCCCTTGCGTCGGATCGAGGATTATCAACGATCGCTGGAGAAATTGGTCCGGCTGAAGTTGGCCCATCCGCTGAACGGCGCATGGGTCGTGATCGGGCGGCTTCAGGCCCTGATCGAGGATCGCGTGGAGATCAAGGCGGAAGACGGGACGTTGATTCAGGTCTCCCTGGCCGATATCGCCCAGGCCCGGCTTGAGGTGGAATGGTAAATTAGGAGGAAGGATTTCATGAATCGTGAACTGCTGGCCGTGATCGAGCAGATCGGCCGGGAAAAAGGTATTGACAGTCAGAAAATCGCCAGCGCCGTCGAGATGGCAGTCCAGACCGCGGCCAAAAAACGGTACGGCATCAACGAAAACGTACAGGTGCATCTCGATCGCCAGACCGGCGAGATCGAGGTGGTCTCTTTACGGAAAGTCGTTGAAGCCGTCACCAACCCGAAGCAGGAGATTTCGCTCGAGGAGGCCAAGGGGGTGGACAGCGGCGCCGAACTGGGCGATGAGATCGGCATGGTTCTGGAGACGGGGGACTTCGGCCGGATCGCGGCGCAGACGGCCAAGCAGATCATCTTTCAGCGCGTCCGCGAAGCCGAGTGGGAAGCCGTCTACAAGGAATACTCGGTCCGCCAGGGCGAAATGGTCAACGGCATCGTGTTGGGACACGAGCGGCGGAATTATATCGTCGAGGTGGGAAAGACCGAGGCGCTGCTTCCGGTCTCGGAACAGGCCCCGCGCGAGAACTACCGTCGAGGGGACCGCATTCGGGCGTTGCTCCTGGAGGTCAAAAAATCGGCCAAGGGGCCCCAGATTATCCTGTCCCGCACCCATCCGAATTTTGTGTCGGAACTGTTCAAGCTGGAGGTTCCGGAAGTGTCCGAGAAGATCGTCGAGATCAAGGGCATCGTGCGCGAGCCGGGGGATCGGACCAAGATCGCGGTCTCATCCAAAGATAAGGCCGTTGACCCGGTCGGGGCCTGCGTCGGGGTCAGGGGTTCGCGCGTTCAGGCCGTGGTGAGGGAGCTTCGCGGCGAGAAGATCGACATCATTGCATGGAACCCGGATCCGCGCGTCTTTATTGGAGAGGCCTTGAATCCCGCGGCGGTGGAAAAGGTCGGGATCGACGAGGAGAAAAAGACCGCGCTCGTCGTCGTCTCGGACCATCAGCTTTCCCTGGCCATCGGGAAGAACGGCCAGAATGTTCGTCTCGCAGCCAAGCTGACCGGCTGGAAGATTGACATCATGGGCGAGAGTGAGTACGAGAAGGAACGGGCCCAGGAGCGCGCGGAGGAGATTGAAGAGGCGATCGCCCAGGAACACCGGGCGCAGGCCGAAGCCGAGGCCAAACAAAAGGCGCGTGACATTGAACGGGCCGCGGCCGAAGCGGCCGCCGCCGGGACGGCCCCGGAAAACGAAGCCGGAGCAAAAGAGGCCGCGCCGTTCAATCTCCCGGGAGTCGGGAAAAAGTTGATTGAGGCGTTGACGGCGGCCGGCTTCGATTCAGTTGAAAAGATCGCCGCGGCGAGCCAAGAGCAATTGACCGAGGTGCCGAAGATCGGCGAGAAGACGGCCGAGAAGATTCTGTCGGCGGCCCGGGAACATCTGCAGGGTCGTGAGAAAGAGGCGGGGTCGGCGACGGCGGATGAATCGGACGGGCCGTCCGGAAACGAAGGGAACACATTGTCTGGATAATCTCATGAAAGGCCGCTTTGGCCGGGACGGACATTGGAACGCATGAAGGTATCGGAACTGGCTCAAAAGATAAAGATCGGGACGAAAGACTTGCTGGCGGAGCTCAAGAGCCTCGGCAGCCGCGCCGCCAGTCTGTCCTCGACAGTGGAGGAATCGGCCGTCAAACAGATTGTTGAGAAATACAAGAAGGCGGCGGCTCCGGTCAAACCCGCGAAAAAGCCGGCCGATTCGGCCGCCCCCGCCAAGACCAAATCCTCCAAGGCCGCGGCGGTGGAAAAACCCTCCAAGCCGGCGGTTAAGGTTAAAAAAATCGTCAAGCCCGCCCCCAAGCTTCTTAAA
>JACQHO010000093.1 GCA_016198945.1 Nitrospirota bacterium
GCCTGGAATGTGAACTGCTTATCTACTTTGAACAACTGCTGTAGATAGAGAGCCGCGTTTACGCGGGTCTTCTCGACAGGAGAAAATGGACCAAAAATCTCTTCAACGTTAGGAATGGAGATATTGCTGTCGACTTGATCGGCCGTATACTCGGCTCCCAGGGTAAAGATCTGGTCCTCCAGCCACTCGAGATCTTGCTGAAGATTCAGGGACGTTTCGATCGAGTCCGTGTTTTCAAAATAGGACCATGGCATCGAGAAACCGGGTAGTATCGGGGCGCCCGGTTCCGGCGAGTTCTCCTCCTTAAGATGGGTCTTCACCACGGAAGCAGTTAGTGAGAATCCCCACCCGGGAAGGATCGTTTGTCTGTATCGCAAAATATCCGAAAAGAAACTCCGGTCCTGCTCTCTGTTTTCATCGGAGGCCATCTGGACACAGTTGTCCGGATCCGTGGTACCGGAGCAGGCCGATGAAAAGGGTCCAGGCACCACGTCAATGGCCAGCTCTTTTTGGTCTTGCTGAAAGCGAGGCATCAACTCTAAACGGCTGTCACTCGTGGGATCAAGACCGATCGCTCCGGCCATTGTGGTGGCGCCAAAACGATCATGATCGAACTGCCCACCGGAATCGGTTCTGGATACGGTCAGATTATAATCCCAACGCGTCCGTTTTCCTCCGAGGTTCAGACGCTCGCGAAAGGTTTTGAAATTGCCCGCTTCAAAGGTGAACGACGCTTCCTGCGGAAGGACGGCTTTCCGGGTGATGAGATTTACGACGCCCCCCATCGCATCCGATCCATACAAGGCCGACTGGGCGCCTCGGACGATCTCTATCTGTCCAATCTGGTCCATCATGAAGTTGCCGAAATCAAAATTCCCCCGAAAAGGCGAGTTCAGACGGATGCCGTCGAGCAGGATCAAGGACTGCGTCGGCTCGGTTCCGCGAAGGGTGAGGGCGGCTGACTCGCCGATCGTCCCCGACTCCTGAAGGCTCACCCCCGGCAGGTCTCTTAAAACTTCGGTTGCCGTGACCGGCTTCTGGGCCTCGATCTCAGACGCGGTCAGAACCGTGACGGAACCCGACGCCTCTTCGACCGGCTCTTCCAGCCGGCTGGGTGTGGAGGCCGTCACACCGAGGTAGACCTCCGGTGAAGCATGGTTCTCGTCAGCCAAGGCAGGAATTTCGGTGGCGATCAATAAGATCAGCGCCGCAAGAAAAGGGACTGCCCGTTCAGAATGGAGGGGAATCCGGAAAAACCGCATAGGGGCCCCGATGCTATGTTTTTCTTTTGGGGAATCGACTGAGAAGCTTCAATTTTCTCATTTTGTACTTGAGCGAGCTTACAGGCATGTTGAGCGCCCGGGCTGCGGCCACGCGGTTCCATCGTTCCTTTTCCAGCGCTTTTAAAACGAAGCTCCGCTCAAACGCCTTCATCGCCTTCTCCAACACCTCCCCGTTCCGGTACCGATGTTGAAGGTCGTCGAAACCGTACTCCAGAGGAATTTGCTCCTGCTGGATCGTGTCCCCTTCTGAAAGCGCAACCAGCCGTTCGATGAGATTTTCCAGTTCGCGGATGTTGCCGGGCCAGCCGTAGGACGAAAGCATCTCGACGGCCGACGGGCTGATCTGCCGGACATTCTTTTTAAAACGCCGGCTGTATCGCTGAAGGAAAAACTCCGCGAGCTGGGGCAGATCCGCGATCCGGTCACGAAGCGGCGGAAGCTTGATCGGGATGACGTTCAATCGGTAATAGAGATCCTCCCGAAAGGCCCCATTTTGCACGGCCTCGGCCAGGTTGACGTTTGTGGCCGAAATCAGCCGGATATTCACCCGAATGCTTTTATTGCCCCCGACCCGTTCGATCTCGCCTTCCTGGATCACGCGCAGCAGTTTGGCCTGGAGGTCGTTTCGGAGCGTGCCGATCTCGTCCAGGAACAAGGTTCCCCCGTCCGCCAGCTCAAATTTCCCGATATGCTGCCGGTAGGCTCCGGTGAAAGATCCCTTTTCATGGCCGAAAAGGGTGCTCTCCACCAGCGTCTCCGGAATGGCCGCAAGATCCACCGTGACAAAAGGCCGATCGGCCAGATTGCTCTGTTTATGGATAAACCGCGCGAGGAGCTGTTTCCCCGTGCCGCTTTCGCCCAGGATCAGAACCGTGGCCGGGAGCTTCGCGACCTTTCGCGCCAGATCGTAAATCTCCTGCATCTGCCGGGTGCGGCCGGTGATGAACTCGGCTTCGGTCAGCGGCTCAATCTCGGACCGGAGGTATAAAAGCTCGCGGATATCCCGCTGCCGCTCCACCACTTTTCCAACGAGGGCCAGGATTTCATCGTAGTCGAAGGCCTTGGTGACATAGTGATACGCTCCGAGCTTCATCGCCTGCACGGCCGCGCCCACATCCCTGACCGAGGTGATCATGATCACCTCGATGTCTGAAAACCGGTCCTTGATCTGTCGGAGCACTTCAAGGCCGTTGAGATCGGGAAGGAGAAGATCGAGAAGGACGATCTGAATTTCTTTTTCACGGACAAGTTGCAGAGCGGCATGGCCGGTGTCGGCTTTAAGAACGGAATAGTCCTTCTGAAGGATCGCTTCCAAGGTGTCCCGCATGCTTTCATCATCGTCCACAATGAGGATGGTCGTGCGTTTCTCGTCCACGGCAAGAGGCTCCTTGAACAACGATATTCTTAAAGATAGAGTATCTTCCAAATAGAGTCAAGCCATCCAAGCCGCGCCCGGCCACAAGCCGGCTGCGGAGGTCAGGTCCGGCCCGAGGGCTCATTTTTCCCGAAACCCCAGGGCGATTCGTTGAACCAGCGGGCCAGTTCGACGGCGGGCAGCGGGCGGCCCATGTAATACCCCTGGGCCTCGTCGCAACCGATGGCCGACAGCCGGTCCCAGACATCCTTGTTCTCCACCCCCTCCGCCACCACGTTCAGCCCCAGATTGTGAGCCAGCTCCACCGTCGAACGGACAATCACCTCGTCGTTTGCATTTTTGGGCATGTTGATCACGAACGATCTTTCAATTTTGATCGTGTCCACCGGCAGTTTTTTCAGATAGGCCAGGGATGAATACCCGGTGCCGAAGTCGTCGATCGAAAACCGGAAGCCTGTTTCATGAAGGCGCAGCAGGACCTCCATCGCCCGTATCGGTTCGGCCATGACCGCGCTCTCGGTGATCTCAAGCCTCATCCAGTCGGCGGATCCTCCGGAGACCCGGAGCAGTTCGGTCACCCGGTCGAAAAGCTTCGGGTCGAGCAGATTCCTTGCCGACAGGTTGACCGATGCCGTAATATCGACCCCGGCCCGGCGCCATTCCCTGCATTGACGCATGGCCGCCTCCATGACCCACCGCGTCAGCGGATGAATCAAGCCGGTCTGCTCCGCCGGGCCGATGAATTGATCCGGCGGAACCATTCCGCGATTCGGGTGCTGCCACCGCACCAGCGCCTCCACGCCGATGACGCGGTTCGTCTTTAAGCTGATAGTGGGCTGGTAGTATAGGACCAACTCATCATGCTCAATCGCATGGCGCAGTTCGCTGATGAGCGCCAGCTTCCGCGGGTTGTGCCGGTCCTGGTCGGAACGGTACACGGCGTGACCCAGGCCCTCCTTCTTGGCCACGTACATTGCAATGTCCGCCCGCTGAAAGAGCGTGTCGGCATCCGTCCCATGCTCGGGGTAAAGCGCGATGCCGAGGCTGACCTCGACGGCGATCGGAATATCCTCGACCGGAAAGGGCGCCTCCAGCGCGCTTAAAATCTTGCGGACGACCACATGGATATCCTCCGACTGAGTCAGCCTCGGCATCAACACGGCAAACTCATCCCCGCCCAGCCGCGCGATGATATCCCGTTCCCACATCGCCTTTTGAAGCCGTTCGCCCACCTGCCGCAGCAGGAAATCGCCGCGGCGATGCCCCAGCGTATCGTTGATCTCCCTGAAGCGGTCGAGATCCATGACGAACAGCGCCATCGGCTTGCCTTGGCCGCCGTCGATCCCGATGGCATCCTGAAGCCGGTTGTAGATCATGTTTCGGTTCGGGAGATCGGTCAACGTATCGTAAAAGGCCATGTGCTGAATCATCGCCTCGGCCTTCGCATGTTCCCGCCGCATCCGGGCCTCGCGCAGTTCCCGCTCGACGGCCGGGGACAACCGTTTCAGATTGTATTTCATGATGCAGTCGTGCGCGCCGGTCTTCATCGCCGCGATCGCAACGTCCTCGCCGATGGTCGCGGAGACGATGATGAACGGCAGGTCCAGTCCTTTTTCCCGGACCAGCTTCAAAGCGTCCAGGCCGCTGAACTGCGGCATCATATAATCCGAGACGATGATGTCCCAAGGCTTCCGATCCATTGCGGCCTTCATTGCCTCGAGCGTTTGCACCCGTTCATACGCCGGCTCGTAGCCGCCGCGGCGCAGTTCACGGAGCAGAAACGCCGTGTCGTCCTCGGAGTCCTCGACAATCAGCACGCGAAGCGGAATGCTCATTTCGCCCTCCGGATCGGCGAGGGACGTCCCGGGTATAACGTCCCAATGGGCCCAGACGGGCCCTCAAACAACAAAGGGTCAATGGCGAAATTCCATTCGAAGAGATCTTCGGAAAGCGTGGGGGGGCCGATCGGAATCACCGTGGCGTTCGTGATCCTCGAAACGGTTTTAAGTGCGGAAACCCGGGAAGGACCGACCGGAGCAGACATGGCTCACCCTTGGGAAGATGGGCTTCAGCGTTCGGCAAAAGCGCGTCCCCATGATCAAACGGACTCGATGAAACTCTATTCCTTTTGAGTCTCCTTGTCAAGACGGTAGGGTAAACCCTCATCCCCGGCCGCCATGGTTTTTTACAACACATTATCGGGATATTTATGCGATCTGTTGCGGGTCCACATCCACCTCAAACCAGACGCCGGCCCGGACCGGCCCGGATCGAATCGCTCTTAATCCCGGCGCAAGCGCCTCGTGCAGAACGCGGCTGTCGGGCGCTTTGATCAGAATCTGGCATCGGTGTTTTCCGCGCAGGCGGGGCCGCATTGCGTCGGCCGGACCGAGGATTTGGAGGCCGGACCCCTGCGGCGCCTGCTTCAACCGTTCGGCCAGCCGCCGGGCCACTGCCTCTGCGTCCGGCTTTTTCAAGGCCTTCACGGTGACGACCGCGAGGCGCATGAAGGGCGGATACCCCAGGGCTTTCCGCTGGGCCATCTCTTGCTCATAAAATTTCCTCGGATCACCGGTCGCGGCCCAGGCGATGCTCCCATGCGCGGGATGGCGGGTCTGGAGAATCACCTCGCCGCCGGTCGAAAAATTCAGAACGCGATGGGTCAGTTGAAACGTCTGCTCCCCGGCCCGGAAGTCCGGGAGGTGAAATGCCCCGTCCGCGAGCAGAAGGCCGACCAGTCCCGGCCGGGAAAGTTTCGGCCCGTTGAGGAGGAACGGCGTCCCGATGAGCAGATCGATCTCGGAACGGTTCAGCCGCCCGACCGCGGCCGCCGCGTCGCCCGGGGCGGCCATGTCCCGGTCCAACCGTTCGATCTTCGCGGATGGAAACCGCGTCCTGAAAAACTCCTCGGCGCGCTCCGTCCCGGCGCCCACGATCTCCAGATGCGTCCCGCGGCAATGTGGACAGACTTTCGGAGGGTCAACGGCCGTTCCGCAGTAATGGCAGGTCAGCCGCCGGTCCCGCTTTGAATAGACCATCGCCACCTCGCACCGAGGGCACCGGGTCACGCCGCCGCAGTCGCGGCAGTACAGCGCCCCTCCAAACCCCCGCCGGTTCAAAAGCATCACGACCGGTTTCTTCTGATCGAGGAAGGACGTCGCGGCCGAAAGGAGTTCGTCCGAGACGAACATTCCCCGCGGCTGGTCGGCCAGATTGACGATTCGCACGGCGGGGCGGTCGGGGCGTTGATCGTCCAGAGGGGCCGTCTGATACTTTCCATTTTGAACATTGGCGCAGGTCTCGACCGAGGGAGACGCGCCGGTCAGAAGCGCCAGCGCATGGTGATGCGCCGCGCGCAGGACGGCCACATCGCGCGCATGATACCGCGGCGACTCTTCCTGTTTGTAGGCGGGGTCCCACTCGTCCTCCACCACGATCAGCCCGGGGTTCGCGACGGGGGCGAGGACGGCTAGCCGCGTCCCGACCACCACGGAAACCTCGCCCCGCCGGGCCTTTTCCCATTCGGCCCGCCGGTCGCGGTCTGTAAGCCCGCTATGGAGTATTCCGATCGGGGCGCCGATCTCGCTTTCCAGTCTTCCCGACCAATCCGGGATGCGGCCGATTTCCGGAACGAGGAGGATCGCGGACCGGCCCCGGCGGAGCGTCTGCCGAATGACGGCCGTTACGACGGTTCGCGACCGATCCGGATCGCCCTCCAGATAAACGGCTGAAAACCGGCCGGAACAAACGGCCCGGTCGAGCACGACGGGCACGGAAACGGCGATGCGCTCGGGCTCGCTCCGGGGTTCGGGAGAAGCAGGCGGCGCGGGGGTTTGAGATTCGGGATTCTTTTCACGAAACACGGACCGTCGGCGCGGCATAACACGCCTCTCTTCGATCCAGCCTTTCCGGACGAGGAGCGCCAGCGGCCCGGACAGTCGCCGCGCACCCTTCCGGCGGGCCCCGGCCTCTACAGGGATCCGGAGGGCCAGGGCCTCAAGGCGCAAGCCCCGCGGAGCGCGGCCGAGCGCGGTCAGCAGCCGCCGTCCGGTTTCACCTTTTCGGAAGGAATCCGCAATCGCTTTTCTCCCGGCCTCGGTCAATCGATAATGCCGCCCGACCCTCGCCTCCAGTCCCGGCGGGAGGATCGCTTTCATCGCGATGCCCCAGCCCGTCACGTAGTATTCCGAAAGCCAGCGGGCCAGCGCCATCATCGGTCGGTCGAGAAGCGGGGCCGGATCCAGAAGGTCCAGGATAGGTTTCACCTTCGCCACATCGGCCTGTCGAAGCCGTCGGGTCACGATGCCGGTTTGCCATTCGTTCCGAAACGGGACGAGCACGCGCATGCCGGGCTCGATCCGGTCCCGAAGCGCCTCCGGCACGGAATAATGGAAGACGCGGTCGAGGTGTTTGAACAGGACCACCTCGGCAATGGGCCACAACGAGTCGGATTTTTCCAACGTCATGACCGGATTCTAACAACTCTCCGGGACAAACACAATCGGCAATACGTTATCTCCAACGGCCGGCGGTCCAAGGGCTGAACGCTGATGCCCGGCACTGACTCTTTAAAAAGCCTGTTCGGTTGTGGCCCGGACTGCAACCTCGGCTGTTGTTTGGGCCCCCGGCTTGGCGAAGGCTGCGGCCCGTCAGGGTCAATTTTCCGAGAGCCTCTTCGGAAAATTGAGCGGCCGAGCCTTAGCCGGGTCAAACAAAAGCCGCCGGAGCAGGGAGGGCCACAGCCGGACAGGATTCCCCCGGCTTCGGGCATCTGATGAATGGAGATTGCTTTTTCAATCGCGGGGATGGTAGAGTGCGGGCGATTTGAACCGAGGGAGGGTCATTGAATGCGTCTTGGAGTTTTGTTCGGCGTTATTGTTGCAGGTTTTATCGGCGGCGCGGCGTTCGCAGATGAATTGGCCTCCGTGAACGGAAAGGCCGTCACCGCCGAGGAATTCATAAAAAAATTGGGCGAACTGCCGCCGAGCATGAAGGACTCGATCAACACCCCGGAGGGCCGCCGGGAAATCCTGGATATCCTGATCGCGCGGGAGATCCTGTATCAGGAGGCCGTCAAACGCCAAATGGAAAAGGAGAAAGAGGTCCAGGCGAAAATGGCCGAAGCCCGCCGCACGGTCCTGGTCGAAGCGATGATGGATCGGCTGATGGCCCAAAAGAGTTCGGGCCCTGCGCTGAAAAATTATTATTCGTCCCACCGAAACGAGTTTCGTGAGGTCCGGGCCAGCCACATCCTGGCTGAGAATGAAGAGGAAGCGCGGAATCTCAAGCAGCAGTTAAGCGCCGGGGCCGATTTTGCCGAACTGGCAAGGCGGGCTTCCAGGGACACGCGGTCCGGCCCGGCGGGCGGCGATCTGGGATATTTTACAAAGGGACGGATGGTCCCCGAAATCGCGGCGGTCGCATTTGCAATGCGCGTGAATCAGATCAGCGATCCGGTCAGGACGTCGTACGGATATCATCTGGTGAAAGTAACCGACGCGCGAGAGGCTAAATCGTTTGAGGACCTCCCGCCGCCGATCCTGGATGACGTCAAACGGGCCGTCCTGCAGGAAGAGATCAAGACCCTCCGGGCCGCCAATAAAGTGACGGTGAACATGGAGAAGTTAAAGCAGCTTCGGTAGCGGGCTTGGGACAGATTTCAAACCGGCCGGCTTGGCCCAGTTTACGGGAATACTGTAGTAGTTGCTGTTCTTTTGATATTTCATCTGTCCGTGGCGCTTGCCGTACTCGTAAAGGTCCCGCGTGAGCCGCACGTCGGCCAGGCAGTAGCTCTTGAGCTTTTCCATGTCGCCTTCGCGGAAATATCGGATCGCATCCAGACCGTGGCCGGTCTTTCCCTCGCCCAGCGTGGCCTTGACCAGCGTGTCGAGGCTCAGCCGGTGGCCCAGGTGCCGCTCCACCTCTTCCATAATATCCAGCGTCGGCAGCTTTCGCAGGTCGCGTTTTAAATACGGCTCAAGCACCGGGTAGTCGAACCGCTTGATGTTGAACCCTACGATCAGGCCGGCGTCCTCCAGGATTCCTCGCAGGGACGGCGTCTCCCATTCGGTGAAGGTCCGAAAGAGGTCCTGGTCGTAGGAATAGATCCCGACCACGGAGACGCGGAGGAGGTGGAGATGGCCCCGGCCGCCGACTTCATCAAACGATTTTTGCGTCTCCAGGTCCAGTACAAGGGTATCGCCCATGATTTAAGACCTCCGCCGTTCCATCGCTTTCTGCCGCAGCTCCTTGGCCTTTTTCAACTGGTCTTTCGAAAGCGCCTTTTTCCCCTCGGCAATCGCCTTCGTGAACTCCATCCTCCGCTCGTTCTCAAGAGACTCGATCTTCTTGCTGGCGGTCTCGACCTCGGCCAGTTTGATCTCGTCTTCCTGCACCAGATCATGGAACTGTTCCTGAGCCGTTTGAAGATCGGCGTCGAGCCGGGCCGCGGTTTTCCGGAATCCTTCCCGGACGGACTTGAGCCGGCTCACCTGGTCGGGGGATAACCCCAGCTCCTCCTTGTGCTCGATGAAAAAACTGACGATCCCGCGCTGCCCGTGACCGTATCCCCGATCCTCATCGGCGAACACGCTCCGCCCGTGCCCCAGCAGTCCCGCGACGGCCGCGACGGCCGCGCCTAACCGAAAAAATCCTCTTCGATCCAGAGACATTTCGACCACCTCCTTCTTGCTTGATTGTCTTCAATCATAGCAAAGGGCGACGGGTCGAGCAAGCGGAAAGCGTCCACCCGTTTCATCGTCGTCCCTAGCGGGTTGCCGAAAAACCCATTTGCCATGCAGGTTGCTCAAAAAGTTCCAGGCGCAAGGCCGCAGGGCTCGACGGAACCGGAGCGTACGAGGTAGGTACGTGAGGATTCCGGCGGGCCCGAGAACGCAGCGGATGGACTTTTTCAGCAACCTGTTACGATTTGGGGTCCAGCTCGATCAGGCCCTTTCGGATGGCATGGATCGCGGCCTGCGTGCGGTCGTAGACGTGGAGCTTGTGAAAGATGTTCCGGACGTGGTTCTTCACCGTCTTCTCGCTCAGATCAAGCGCGTTGGCGATCTCTTTATTGGTCTTGCCCTCCGCGACCTGCTTGAGCACCGTGATCTCTCGGTCGGTCAGGTCGTGTTCGAGCCGCCCCGGCTTTCGGCCCTTGCCCTCGGCCAGCAACGAAAACTCGTTCAGGATCTTGCTCGCCACCGACGGATGGATAAGCGACTCGCCTTCGGCGATGGCTCGGATGGCCTTGACGATCTGGGCCGAATCGGCGTCCTTCAGAAGATAGCCGGTCGCCCCCGCCTTGACGAGGTCGAAGATATACTCCTCTTCGGCATACATCGTCAGGACGACCACCCCGATGTGGGGGTTCTCCCGCCGGATTTCGCGGGTGGCCTCCACGCCGTTCATCCGGGGCATGCTGATATCCATCAAGACGACATCGGGCAGCAGCTGACGGGCCTTCTCGACCGCCTCCATCCCGTCCTTGGCCACCCCGACCACGTCGATGTCTTCCTTGGTCTTGAGGATCGCCGAGAGGCCCTCCCGGACAACCTGATGATCATCGGCGATCAGCACTCGAATCTTGTTCACCGAGCAGTCTCTCCTTTCCGTCCAGCGGGACCCGGATCAGGATCTTCGTTCCCTCTCCCGGCTGGGTGTCGAAAACGGCCGTCCCGCCCAACAGCCGGGCCCGTTCCATGATTCCTTTCAGGCCGAACGAGGCCCATTTCTCCGGATGCGACGCCACTTCCTCCAGATCAAAACCGCGGCCGTTGTCCGAAAGCGTCGTCCGCAGATCCGCCTTCCCGATCGTCAGATCCACCCCGACCCGCGTCGCTTTCGCATGTTTCTGAACATTGGACAGCGCCTCTTGAATGATCCGGAACAAAAAGATCTTGACCCGCGGCGGAATCCAATGCTCATCGCCCCGAACCTTGAAATCGGTCTCGATCCGATACTGCCTGGAATAGGTCTTGAGGTAACTTCGGATCGCCGGGAGGAGCTCCATCCGGTCGAAATGCAGCGGCCGCAGGTTGAAGACGACCTGTCGGGCCTCCTCGATCGCCGCTCTTAACAGCTCCCGCGCCTCCAAGATCAACGCCTGGCTTTGCGCCGGATCCTTCTGCCGCAGCTCGCTGCAGAGATCCAGTTTGTAGTTGAGCCCCACCAGCGTCTGGACCAGGCCGTCATGAATATCCAGCGCGATCCGGGTCCGTTCCTCGGCGATCGCGTGCTGAACCTCCCGCATGTACAATCCATAGAGGGCCTGGTACTCCCGAAGATGCTTCTCGATCTCCTCTTTGTCCCTGATCCGGGCCTCGATCAACTGCCACATGAACTTGGCGGTCGGCCCGCCGATCACGGCCACATCCGGGCGTTTGAATGCCCGGAGACTGCGATCGATCTTCGGGTTGCCCGTCACGTCGATCAGCAGGTCCACTTTTTTCAGGCGCAACAGCCTCTTGTAGTCTTGCGTCGTGGGAATGGACAGCCGCCGGGCGAGGAGAACCCCCGGCGCCCGGAGCCGGATGTCGGCGACGCCGACGATCTTGACCAGCGGATCGGAACGGAATATCTCTATCAGGGATGTTCCGCCGTGTCCGGCTCCGATAATGGCGACATGGGTTTTGTTCATCGAGGCCGCGGAAAAGGGCCGTGGAAACGGTCCGGCCGTTTTATGGCGATTCGGCCGTCCGCCATTCAGGCCGACGGTTTGGTGGAGGGACCTTCTTCCTTGACCGGCAGAGAACGGGCAACGCGATCCTTCACGTCGGCCTTATCTCGGTCCAGGAGGCCTTTTAACTCCGACATGAACTGGTTTAAATCCTTGAACTCCCGGTAGACCGAGGCGAACCGCACGTAGGCCACCTGGTCCAGATGATACAGCTCGGCCATCACGGCCTCGCCGATCGCCCGGCTGGGGATCTCGGTCCCCCCGTTTTCCTGAAACTTTTTCTCGATCCGCGAGGCCACGGTCTCCAAGGTGTCCATGCTGATCGGCCGCTTCTCGCAGGCTTTTTTCAACCCGGCCAGAATTTTCTGTCGATCGAGATGTTCCCGCCGGCCGTCCTTTTTGATCACCATCGGCAAGGTTTCTTCCACGCGCTCATAGGTCGTGAACCGGCGCTCGCACTTCAGGCATTCCCGGCGTCGGCGGATCACGGCGCCCTCCTGGCTCAACCGGGAGTCCACCACCTTGTTGTCCAGCGATTCACAATGAGGACATTGCATGGGTTGCCTTTTTAATCCGAGGACCTGTGTGCCTGCAAATCTTAAATTTCAAATCTCAAATTTCAGATTTTACCCCTTAAACGGAAATCTTTTACAAAGCGCCTTCATCCGCTTGCGGGTCTCCCGGATCACCGTCTCGTCGCCCGTCCGGGAGGTGACCTGATGGATGGCCTCTGCGATGATCTTCATCTCGCGCGCCTTCATCCCGCGCGTCGTGACGGCGGGGGTCCCCAGGCGTATCCCGCTGGCGACCGCCGGCGGTTTTTCGTCGAAGGGGATCGCGTTTTTATTCACCGTGATTCCGGCCTGATCCAGGGCCGCTTCGGCATCCTTCCCGGTCACGTTCCGATTCGACAGATCCACCAGCATCAAGTGGTTGTCCGTGCCGCCCGAGATCAGCCGGAAACCGCGCGCCAGCAGTTCCTCGGCCAGCGCCTGCGCATTGGTTACGATCTGCCGCTGGTAGGTCTTGAAGGCAGGCGACAGGGCCTCTTTGAAGGCGACCGCCTTGGCCGCGATGACATGCATGAGCGGCCCGCCCTGGAGGCCCGGGAAGACGGCTTTGTCGATTGCCTTCCCGTACTGGGCCTTGCACATCACCATTCCCCCGCGCGGCCCCCGCAGTGTCTTCTGGGTCGTGGTCGTGACGAAATCGGCATACGGCACAGGGCTGGGATGAACGCCGGCCGCGACGAGCCCCGCGATGTGGGCGATGTCGGCCATCAAAAGCGCGCCGCTTTGATCCGCGATCTCCCGCAACCGCTTGAAGTCGAAGACGCGGGGATAGGCGCTGGCGCCCGACACGATCAGCCGGGGCCGGTGTTCTTCGGCCAGACGGGCCACCTCGTCATAATCGATCCGGCCGGTTTCGCGTCGCACGCCGTAGAAGACCGGACGATAGAGGCTGCCTGAAAAGTTCAACGGATGGCCGTGCGAGAGATGCCCCCCGTGGGCGAGGCTCATTGAAAGGATCACATCGCCGGGCTTGAGCATGGCCAGGTAGACGGCCATGTTGGCCTGTGTTCCCGAGTGCGGCTGGACGTTGACATGTTCGACGCCGAAGAGCTCCTTTGCCCGCGTGATCGCGAGCGTCTCGGCCGCGTCCACGAATTCGCATCCGCCATAGTACCGCTTTCCGGGAAGGCCCTCGGCGTATTTATTGGTGAGAAGGCTTCCCTGGGCTTCGAGAACCGCCCGGCTGGCGTAGTTCTCGGAGGCGATCAGGATGATCTGGTCCTGCTCGCGTTTTTTTTCACCCAGGATCGCCTGATAGATTTCAGGGTCCGCTTTTCTCAATCCGGACACGACTCAGTTGCCCCTTCGGGTATTCTTCCCGCGC
>JACQHO010000094.1 GCA_016198945.1 Nitrospirota bacterium
GCCTCCGACTCCAGGCGCACACGATCTTGAGCATGATCATCAAACGGCCTGCTGAGACAACGCACATCGAGATAAATTCGCATACGAATATTCTAGCTAAAGGCCTCAAGTTTTTCCAGTCTTCGAATTCTACCGTCTCACCCTCGTCGTCCTGTACTTTAAGCAGTTCTACATCGGCCGGTGAAAGCGCTCTGCTGGCTTCTTTCACGGTCGTCTCTCATATGGGCACGGCCTCTCGCAGTACCGATCACGGATGCGGTCACGCAGACCCTTCTCGGTCACCACATCGACCTTGCAACCTAAAAGCTCTTGCAGGTCCATTAAGAAACCGCCGAGATCCAAAAGACTGTGACCGGGTTCGAGGTCCACAAGCACGTCCAAGTCGCTCTGTGCCCCCGCCTGACCCCTGGCTACGGATCCGAAGATACGCACATTCCGCGCGCCGTGCTTTGCGGCGATGCGCAGAATCTCTTCACGCTTGAACTTCAGCAACTCATGAATGCCCATAACCAAACACCTCAACTCTCGTCACTAAGACTAACACAATGAGATCCCGTTTTACCACCGTCTCACTCTGGTCATCCCGTCCGGCCAGTCTTCGAGGGCGATCCGTTTCAGACATAATTCCTTCGGTCGAGGGTGCGGTACTGGATCGCCTCGGAGACGTGGGACGGCTCGATCCGCTCTTTCGCTTCCAGATCGGCGATCGTGCGGGCCACTTTCAGGATCCGGTTGTAGGCACGGGCCGAGAGGCCCAGCTTGTTCATCGCCAGTTCGATCAGCTTCCGGCCCTCTTCATCCAGCGCGCAATATTTTTTAAGCTGCCGCGGCCGCAGGTGCGCGTTGCAGTAGATCCCGTCGTTTTTATAGCGTTCCTGCTGAAGGACGCGCGCGCGGCTGACGCGTTGGCGGATCGTCGTGGAATCCTCCTTCATGTGCTCCACCGACAGATCCCGAAACGGAACGGCCGGCACCTCGACATGGATGTCGATGCGGTCCAGCAGCGGGCCGGAGACCTTGGCGCGGTAGCGCTGAATCTGCAGCGGCGTGCAGACGCAGGCATGGGCGGGATCCGTGAAAAAGCCGCACGGACAGGGATTCATCGCCGCGAGCAGCATGAACTGCGCAGGGTAGGACAACGAGGCCGTTGCGCGCGAAATCGTCACTCGCCCGTCCTCGAGGGGTTGTCTCAGCACTTCCAGTACGTTTCTTCGGAACTCCGGCAGTTCATCCAGGAAGAGAACGCCGTTATGGGCCAGGCTCACCTCGCCCGGCTTCGGCACATGGCCGCCGCCGATGAGGCCGGCATCCGAGATCGTATGATGGGGGGAACGGAACGGGCGGGTCGAAAGCAGGGGCCGTCGCTCCGGAAGAAGGCCGACGACGGAATGGACCTTGGTCGTCTCGATCGCCTCGTCGAAATTCATGACGGGCAGGATGGACGGCAGCCGCTTGGCCAGCATCGTTTTCCCGGCACCGGGCGGACCGATCATCAAAAGATTGTGGCCTCCGGCCGCGGCCACTTCGATCGCGCGCTTCGCATGATCCTGTCCCTTCACATCCAAGAAGTCATCGCCATAAACGGCATTCTCCGAGAAGATATCCCGAAGGTTCACCGTAACGGGGCTCAGGGCCTGATTCCGGTTTAAGAACTCGACCACTTGAGGCAAGGTCTCGGCGCCGTAGACGGAAATCCCCTCCACCACGGCCGCCTCGGCCGCATTTTCGATCGGAAGGATCAACCCCGCCAGCCCGGCCTCCTTCACGGCCACCGCAATGGACAGTGCGCCCCGGATGGCCTTGACCCGGCCGTCCAGCGACAGCTCCCCCACCACGAGAAAATCCTTGATCGAGTCCGGTTCCAGGATCCCTTCCGCCACCAGGATTCCGAGGGCCATGGGAAGATCGAAGGCCGAGCCCTCTTTCTTGACATCGGCCGGGGCAAGATTGACAGTGATCTTCTTCACCGGAAAATTAAATCCGGTATTCTTGAGCGCGGCCCGGACGCGATCCTTGCTTTCCTTGATTGCGGCGTCCGGAAGGCCCACGATCGTAAACATCGGAAGGCCCAACGCCACGTCCAACTCGACATCCACCAGAAGGGCATCCAGACCCAAAACGGCGCTGCTCAATATTTTTGCGATCATGGCTTCCTCCATCGCGGATGTCCCGCAGGCCCGCAGGGAGCGGGCGACCGCTTTTGGCGCATCCGGTTATGTCTTTATCCGCACGACGACCGTCCGGCCGACGAGATCGCCCAGACGCTGCCATCGCTCCGTGGCCGCGATGCTGACGATGCCCACTCCGTAAAACCAGACCCCGTCAATGAGGCGGAACAGATTGCGGACCATCGATTGCAAAAGACTGCACGGTTTCAAATCCCGGCCGATCACCCGGATCCCGAAGAGCCGCTTGCCGAGCGTCTGTCCCCAGAGCCCTTCGGCCAGCGCGTGATAGGTAAAGAGCAACAGGGGCGCCATCATCAGGCCCCGCCCCCCGGCCGAAATCCAATGCGCAAGCGAGTCCGGGAAAAACAGGCTTTCGGGATCGAGCCGGGACCAGACCACGAGGCCGATCGGGGCGGCAACCAGCACGGTATCGACCGCCTTCGCCGCGAACCGCCGTCCCAGTGACGCATAGGCGATCTCCGGATCGCCCGACGCCCTCTTCCACCGGTTCAGGAGGAAGGACAACGCCGCCACGGCGACGATCATCGTGACGAAGAGCCGAAAGAGAACCCGTCCCTGGTACTGGAGCACGGACCGACCGAGATCTCCTCCCATCAAAAAGACGGATCGTCCCGGTTCATCCGGCCCCCGAACCTGATCCTCGATGCGTATTCCGGTATTGATCAGGAGATGCGGCGCGCCATCGACCCGGAGGGCCGCGATTTCAAGAAGACCGGCCGGCGCGGGCCGGTCCAGCGGCGGCCGGTCATGCCATCCCTGTCCGTCAAAAATCTTCAGCCCGATGGGGAGCCGGTTCGGCGGCGCGCCATCCGGGGTCGGGATCGGAAGATACCAGATCAGAATCCGATCCGGCTCGGCCAGGACCTCGAAGCCTTTGAGCCGTCCGAAGGATTCGCCCAGGGACTCGACCCGTCCGGGAGGCCCGCCGTCATAAATCAATCGGTGAAGCCGGTCGTCCTTCAACCAGAAATAATGGATCTTCTCCTGAAAAACGGCCAGACCGGAGGGACACGACTCCGAACAGATGAAATGCCTGTCTTTCGGATCCGCCGGAACCGCCACGGGCCGGTCCCAGCCTTCGTCGGCATGGGAGATGAATGAAACCTCCGTCCCGATACGGCTTGCGATCCAGAACCGACCGGAGGCGGCCGCCGCGACCGGATCGGCGCCGATCCAGGGAGCATCGAACCGCTGCCACTCCTTTCCATCGAAGACCCGGTACATGCCGGGGTTGAAAAACCAGAGACGGCCCGAGAATGACAGTACGGAATGAAACGGTTTGACCTCCGACGCGTCCTGAAGACGGCCGTCCTCGACCGTTTTCATCCGCCGGACCTCCGCGAAAGCGGACGCGGCCGGATCACGCTGCGACAAGAAAAGATAGATTCGATCCCCGAGGGCGGCCGCATCCAGACCGGACACCGGAGGCGGAATCGCGGGGAGCGGAACCGATCGGACCAGAAACAAGGCGAGGCCCAGTGCAAACAGGAGAACGGCCATGGCGAACGCAACCGGTATCAGACGATGAGCGGCGGGAGCTTTGTTTTCTCGGATCGGTTCTTCTGCCATGACAACGGAGGATCCTCTTCATCATCGAAACGGGCGTTTGGAAGGCCTCATTATAGGAAGTTCCAAACCGGATTGCAATGAAAACCACCCCCGGTCGAGGACGCTACGCATAAAAAACTTTTAAAACGGTGTAGACGAGGATCACCTCGACCGCATGGGCCGTAATGGTGGAAATGAGATTGCGCGTTGCGATCAACAGCCCGCCCCAGATCAAGCCGTCGGTAAAGGCCAGCCAGTGATAGCCGCGAAAGACCGTCACCATGAATGGATCAAATGAGAAAACCAAGGCCGAAAGGACAACGGCCGCGGCCGGCCCGTACGGTTTGTCACCCAACAGGACCGACAACCGGCCCAGCAGAAAACCCCGAAAGTTCAATTCCACAAAGATCGCGATCAGGACGATCCCCCACGGCGCCATCACTGCAAACGGCATCTTCGCATGCGGCGTGTCGCGGAGAAAATCGAAACCGTATCCGAGCCAGGGTGTCAGTCCGACAATGATCCAGAGATTGAGGAGGCCGGTGATCAACCCGACGGCCATGCCGATCCAAAAACCGCGTTTAAGATTTCTCGTGCCGATAAAAAGACGTTCCCGGCAACCGTCGTTCGCGGCGCACCAAACCGCCAGGCAAACGTACGCAACCCATTGAGGAATCACGGCCGTCCACAGGGACCCTGAAGAAACCGGCGATCCGAAGGAATAACCGAGCGATAGAACGGCCGGAAGGATTGCAAGGCCGCTCCATCGTTCCGGGCGCGGGACCTCACTCATACCTCAGCGCCTCGGTCGGGTCCAGCTTGGAGGCTTTATAGGCGGGATAGAGGCCGAAGAAGATCCCGACCGCGATCGAAAAAAAGAAGGCCACGACGATCGAGGCCGGCGAAAAGACCGCGCCCCAATCCGCGCCGCCGGGAAGGGCCAGGGCCACGGCCTTTCCGAATCCCACCCCCAGCAAGATGCCGAAGAGGATTCCGATCAGGCCGCCGAAAAGACTGATCGTCACCGACTCGATCAGGAACTGGGTCAGGATGTCCTTCTGCCGCGCCCCTACTGCCTTTCTCAGCCCGATCTCGCCGGTGCGCTCGGTCACAGTCACCAGCATGATGTTCATGATCCCGATCCCTCCGACCAGAAGCGAGACGAACGCGATCCCGCCCAGGACGATCCGGAACGTCCAGAGCGTCCGGTCGACCGCCTTCAGAAAATCCTCCTGGCTGTTGATCTTGAAATCCTCCACCCCGTCGTGGCGGCTCACCAGCAGTTGCCTCGTCTGATCGCCGACCTCCTTCATGCGGTCGCGGTCCGCCACATGGACCAGGAGATAACTGATCAGATCACTGCCCTTGAAGCGGCGCATCGCGGTCGTGACCGGGATAAAGACCATCTCGTCGTAATTCTGGCCGTGAAGACTGCCCTTGCGCTCCATCAGGCCGACCACCACGAACCGCTCGTCCGCGATCTTGATGTCCTGTCCCAGCGGCGACGCCCCGTCGAACAACCGGGCCGCGACATCCTGCCCCAGGATCGCGACCCGGCGCCATTCCTCGATATCCAGGGGCAGGATGAACCGCCCCTCGGAGACATGGAAATTCCGGACGGAGGAATAGGACGGCAGCGTCCCGCTGACGGTGCCGTCGAACTCCCGATCCCCGGACTTGAGCTTCGCCGGGATGCTGACCATCGGGGCGATATCCGCGATGGCCGGAATCTGGGCTTTCAGGTACAAGGCGTCCTCGTATTTAAATCCCTTCGACCGCCCCGGATATTTTCGCTGCTCCTCCTCGGTCAGCTCCTTCGGCGATACAAAAAGAAGGTTCGTCCCCAGCCGTTCGATCGCCTCGATAATTTTCTGCTTGCCCCCCTCCACGATCGAGATCATCGAGATCACGGCCGCCACGCCGATGATCACGCCCAGCATCGTCAGGCCCGACCGGAGTTTGTTCCCGGCCAGCGTCTGGATCGCTCCGTAGACCAGTTGAAGCCAGCTCATGACCGACCCGCCGGGATTGGCGCCGCCGGGGCCGGCGTTTTCTGATCGCCGATGACATGTCCGTCGCGCAGCGTGACCACCCGTTGCGCCTGCGCGGCCAGGTCGCGGTCGTGCGTGATTAGTATGATCGTATGCCCGCGCCGCTGGAGATCCCGGAGAAGATCCATGAC
>JACQHO010000095.1 GCA_016198945.1 Nitrospirota bacterium
ATCGGAACGAACTGAAACGTCCGGGCCCTCCAGGGGCCGATAGACCTCCAGCGCCTCGCGAACCATCGCGGCGGATCCCTGTTCCGGGGACCGCCACGCCGACGTCGGGGAACCGCCGTCGGAATCCGCCGATCGTCCAAGGTTTCCGGGCCCGGAATCCCGGAGAACATACGTCGCCGGCTCGTCCGGGATGAAACCCTCTCGGCGGAGCCGGTCCCGAAGCGTTTTTTTCACCGCCTGATAAACCGACGGGGTGTCGCGGAATCTCACCTCGCGCTTGGCCGGGTGGACGTTGACGTCCACCAGCGCGGGATCCATCTCAACGAATAAATAAACGGCCGGATGCCGCCCCTTCGCCAAAAGCGTCCCGTAGGCCTCGCCCACGGCGTGCGACAACGAGCCGTTTTTGATCGCCCGCCGGTTCAAGAAAAATTCCTGATGCTCCCGCGTGGCCCGAAACCGGCCCGGTCTCGAAATCAGCCCTTTGAGCCGGAACCCGTTGACGCCGGCCGCGGGTTCGGACGACACCGGCAGAAAATCAGGCCCGGCGTCGGGCCCGATCACCTGCGCCGTCCGCTCCATCTCATCCCGGACGGACGGCAGATCCAGAAGGACATGGCCGTTGTGCGTCAGCCGGAAATGGATCCCGAAATGCGGGAGGGCCTGTTGCTGCACGGCATGGACGATATGGGCCAGCTCGGTGGCATTCGACTTCAGGAATTTTTTCCGGGCCGGCGTGTTGTAGAAAAGCTCCTCCACCCCCACCATCGTTCCGGCGGGAGTCGCCGCCTCCTTGCAATGCACGAGCCTCCCCCCGTGGATCCGGACCTCGGTCCCGATCGTCTTTCCCCCGGCCGCCGTCACCAGACGGACACGGGCGACCGACCCGATGCTCGGAAGCGCTTCCCCGCGAAATCCCATCGTCCGGATCGCGTCCAGGTCGGATTCGGCGCGGAGTTTGCTCGTGGCATGCCGCTCAAAGGCCAGCCGGGCGTCTTCCGGCCCCATCCCCTCGCCGTCGTCCGAAACCCGGATCGCCCGGCGTCCGCTCTCCTCCGCCTCGATGAAAATCCGCGTCGCCCCGGCGTCGATCGCATTCTCGACCAGCTCCTTGACGACCGAGGCCGGACGCTCCACGATTTCACCCGCGGCGATCTTGTTGGACAGATTTTCGGGAAGGATGTGGATTTTGGGCATGATACAGCTAAGATCGTGGGGACAGATTTACCTGCATGCTGCGGTTCGCAGCAGACATGAAATCTGTCCCCCTCCGGATAAGTCTATTTCAATTCGGCCAGTTTGTTTTTGGCCAGTTTTCCCTCGTTGGCGAGCGGATAATTCTCGACCACTTTTTTAAGGTACGACCGGGCCCTGGCCTTGTCGCCGATCTCGATCCAGGCGTAGCCGGCCTTGAGAAGCGCGCCGGGGACCTTGTCGCTTTTGGGATAATCGCCGACGACCTTGTCAAACGCCTCAATCGCCTTGACGTACTCTTTTTTCCCGTAAAAGGATTCTCCGATCCAGTACTGTGCATTCGGCGCCAGACTGGTTGTCTTGAACTGGGTCAGGAAATTCTGGAACCCGAGCAGCGCGAGATCGTAATTCCCCTTGAGATAATCGTTATAGGCCAGTCCGTAAGCCTCGGAGGGGGACATCCCGGTGGCCTTGTCTTTTTCGGTCGGCCGACCCGGCAATACGATCTTTTGATCGCCCGGCGCGGATGCCGAGGGGGGCTTCGCATCCGGGGTCTCCGAGGACTTCGACTCCGGCGGAAGCGTCACGACCTGTCCGATCGCCTGAACGGCCTTTTCCAGATCGGCCACCGACTTTTCAAGCGCCGCGATCTGGCCGTCCAGCGCGTCCAGCCGGCCGGTAAGCTCCTTCGAGCGGAAGGCCTGGTCGTCGATGCGCTGCGAGACATCGGCCAGAAGATGACTGCTCTCCTCCAGCTTTCCCTGCGTGGACTGGAGATCCACCGCCACCTGATCCAGCTTAATCACGATATCGGCCTGCCCGCGCTGGACCGTCGTGGAGCGCTCCTTGAAATAGCTTTCGATCACCTTCAGCCGGTTTTGAATTTCGGCCTGCTGCGCCTCGTTTTTCTCGAACGAGGTCTGCAGGTCCATCATGTCCGCCTGGGTCGCGCATCCGGCAGCGCCAATGACAATGACTCCGATGGCCGCCCAAACCTGATGACGTAGGGGCGCACGGCCGTGCGCCCCTACCGGAAGGATGGACACCTTTTTCTCACTTCGTGTCATGGCGCTCCCTATTGAACCGTGAAATGGACCCGGCGATTTTTTGCATAACATCCCTCGGTCATATCGCTGCAGGAGGGGCGTTCCTCGCCGTAACTGATCGTGGACATCCGGTTTTCATCAACGCCGAGGGCCGCCAGGAACCGTTTCGCGGCCTGCGCCCGCCGCTCTCCCAGGGCCAGATTGTACTCGTTCGTTCCCCGTTCGTCGCAATGCCCTTCGATCTTCACGCGGACCGTCGGATTGCCGTTCAGCCAGCGCGCGCTCATCTCCAGCGCGCCGCGCGCGTCCTCCCGGATCGTGTACTGGTCGTAGTCAAAGAAGGCGTCGCCCAGGCCCTTTTCCATCGAGGGCGCTTCGGCCTCCCGGGAGATCGGGGTTTCCTCCATCGTCGGCCCGGGCGCCGGCCCGGGTTCCACCGTCTCGGCCGGAGGCGCGACCTTTTCCTCTTGAACCGTCGCGGTGCCCTTGGCCGTCTCGACCTTCTTGGGGCATCCCGACAACATCAAAACCGTGCTCAGTCCGGCGATGACGGCCAAAAACATAAAAGATTGATTCCGCATGATAAAGCTCCCTTCCTGATTGTTAAGGTGACGTGGTTGAAAAGCGGCGGTCGGGCGCATCCGATTCCGAAGTCATGGAGGGCCTGCATTTTTCAGCACACGGAGATAGAAATTTATTTTGGTTCGATGATGGCTCATCTGGATTATTTGGGCGACCAGGAGGGGCTGTTATTTTTAGCCCCGCTGAAGGTCAGCCGTTCCACCTCCGTTCCATCCGCGTTCATCATAAAAAGGTCCCCCCGACTCGATCGGGTCGAGCTGAAAATGAGGTGCTTTCCGTCCGGAGACCAGCTCGGAGACTCATCCTCGCCGGGGCCGGCCGTGAGCTGGGCCAGCTTCGCGCCGTCCGGCGAAATCGCGCAGATCCGAAGCCGCCCGTCCACGCGGCAGGCATACGCAATCGCGGTTCCCTTCGGAGACCAGGCCGGCGAAGTGTTGTAGCCGCCCGAAAACGTGAGGCGGCGGACATTCGTCCCGTCGGCGTTCATCATATAGATCTGCGGCCCGCCCCCGCGATTCGACGTGAACGCGATCTCGGCGCCGCTCGGAGACCAGGCCGGCGACAGATTGTCGCTCCGGTCCACCGTCAATCTCCGCAACTCCCGGCCCTCCCGGTCCACCCGATAGATCTGGGTCGGACCGTCCAGGGTGCTCGCAAAGGCCAGCTCGCCGCCGGAAGGCGCCCATGACGGCGAAATGTTCAATCCCGGAAACCCGACCATCTTCCAGAGCCGCCCGGTCGCCATGTCCAGCGTATAGATGGCCGGCGTTCCTCCGCGATAGGAGGTGTAGCTGATCCGGTTCCCGTCGGGAGACCACGTCGGCGAGAGGTTCAGGCCGCGGTCGTTCGTAATTTTCCGGACATTATACCCGTCATAGTCCATCAAATACAACTCCTTGCTCCCGGTCAGGCTGGACGAGAAGACCACGCGCGTTCCGGCCACCCCCCGCTCGCCCGTATACTGAAAGACGATCTCATCCGAGAACCGATGGACGATGGCCCGGAGATGCTTCGCCTCGCCCAGATACCGCTTGCCCATCACCATCTGGCCGGTCTTGCCGTCATACACCCGGCCTTCGAGCGCGAGGTCCTCCCCCTTCGCCATGAGCGAAATCCAGACCGCGGCCTGGAGATCCTGGCGTCCGGCTTTTTTGACCAGATCGGCCGACGGTTCCCCGCCGCCGGCCAGCTCCGGGTAAAACGGCGGATGGACCATGCGGAATACCTGCGACCGGCGGAGGTCGCCCTCCAGCACCGTCCGGATCTCGCTCGAATGCCGGGCCAGGTCCGACGGCGTGACGACATGAAGAAGGCCCAGCGGGATCCGCGACGCTTCCGACCGGGTCACGCCCAGGAAGACGTCGGCGCCCTCTGATGGGCCTACGCCGGACCCGGCGAGCAGCAACACAACCGCCCAAGCGAGCCGGGGAATTCGGAAAAAACCGTCTCGGATCATCCCGGTCAGCTCTTTTTCATCAGCGAAAAACTGAAATGGACCTTCAGAGACGGGTCACGTATTCCCTGAGGAAAGGGCGGCAGGGGGCTGGCCTGATAAATTGCCCGGAGGGCGGCCTGATCAAAAAAAGCGTTCCCGGAGCTTCTTTCAATTCTGGGATTCTCAATCTTCCCATTTGCGGACAGGACAAAACCCACCACGGTCTCCTTAATATCGGTCGCGGAATCCATCGGGGGCGGCGACCAATGCATCTCGATCTTTCGCTGAATCAAGTCGAGATAATAGGGATACTTGAAATCCGGCGCCTCGATGCCGGCCTCGACTCTCGCCCCGGGAGATGGAATCGCCGCGACCGCCTCGGAGGGCTTCGCGGCCGGCGGGGGGGACGAAGGCCTTTCCGAAACGGCCGGCTTTGATTTGGCCGGAGGCGGCACGGCCGCCGCCGGACGAATCGGTTTCGGCGGCGGTGGAACCGGCGGTTTCTTGACCTCGATTTTTTTGGGCCGCTCGGCCTCCTTGACCTTCTCCGGCGGTTTTTGAACCGGCGGAGGCGGCGCGGCCGGGGCCTCCCGGACGTCCGCGACCGGCGCGGGCGCCGACGGCAGCGTCACAAGATCAACCTGATACGCCGGCGGTATGAACCGCGGCGCCGACCGGTCCAGCACAACCCCGAGCAGGACGACGAGGACGGCCGCATGAAACAGGGCCGAAGCAAGCAGCATCTTCGTCAGACTGATCGGGATGCCCATCTCCCACATTTAATCACGATCGCCTTCGGGCGCGGGCTCCGTCACCATGCCCAGCCGCTCGATGCCCGATCGCTTCACCGTATCCATCACGGCCACCACCACGCCGTACGGCACCTGCCGATCGGCGCGCAGATAAAGCGAGACCTGCGGCGACCGGATTCGGAGCATTTCGAGCGCGAAGGGCAGGCGGTCCATTGAGACGGCCTCCTTATCCAAAAAAATCTCCCGCCGCTTCGTCACGGTCAGAACCGCCCGTTCCTCCGGCGCGATCGTATTCGCGGCGGTGCGCGGCAGATCAATGTCCAGGCCCCGGTAGAGAAGCGGCGCGGTCACCATGAAAATCACCAGAAGCACCAGGACCACGTCCACCAGCGGGACGACATTGATTTCGGACATGAGCCGGCGGTTCTGCGCTCCGTTGATCATTTCAGACCCATCCCCGGAAGGCCGGCTTTCGCAACTCCCGCCGGTCCCTGCCCCGCCGGACGCCCCGATCTGGATTGAACTCCCCGCTCCTCAACCAGGCTTAAGAACTCGGTCGAGAAGGTCTCCATGTCGGATGCGATCACCCGTATCCGGCTGACGTAATAATTATACGCAACCACGGCCGGTATCGCCGCCAGAAGCCCCGCCGCCGTGGCGACCAGCGCCTCCGACACGCCGGGGGCGACGGCCGTGATGCTGGCCGTTCCCTGGCGGCTGATCCCCTGGAAGGCCTCGATGATGCCCAGAACCGTTCCGAACAGCCCGATGAAGGGGGAAACATTTCCGGTGGTGGCCAGGAACGAAAGATACGATTCGAGCGTCCCGACCTGCTCGTCCACCGACCGTTTCAGCGTCCGTTCCAGAATTTTCAGGCCGGCGACACGCTCCGGCTCCTCCATTCCACGGAAATCGTCCTCCGATTTCATGGAAAAGTACGGATCGAGACGTTCCAGGCCGGCCAGAAAGACGCGGGCTGCGGGCGACAGTTTCAACCGCTGTGCGGCCTTCCGCAACTCGACCAGATCCTCGACCTTCCAGTACAGCGACAGAAATCGTTTGTTTTCGGCCGCAGCCCTACGGAACAACAGAAATTTCTGGAAGATGATCGCCCAGGATACGAGCGAGAAGGACAGGAGAACGATCAGGACGACCTGGGTGACGGGGCTGGCATAAAGAACAAGATCAACGATACTCGCATCCATGGTATCCAGTAACGGCACATGCTCTCCCAGTTGAAATCGGGGGGCCGCTGCGGCAAAGAAGAAGCAAAGTCCTCACATGCCTCCCGCACTCCCGCCGGCGAAGCCGGACGCTCGCTTCCTGTCTTGCAGCAGCCGATCAAACGGGGTGATAGGCAAAAAAAATGGCGGGGCCGGCGGGGCTCGAACCCGTGACCTCCGGCGTGACAGGCCGGCGTTCTAACCAGCTGAACTACGGCCCCGACATTTAACTGCTTTTTAACAAAGGGAGCAATGGAACATTAGAGCATTGGACC
>JACQHO010000096.1 GCA_016198945.1 Nitrospirota bacterium
AGTTTGAGCTCTTCCGGCTCCGACAAGCGATCAAGCCGGACCTGCGCGGGATCCTTCAAGCGTATTCCCTGCTCCTCGGCCTGACGGAGAACGCTGCACAATCGCGCATGGGCATACTGGACGTAATAGACCGGATTCTCATTGGACCGGCGCTTGGCCAGTTCCAGGTCAAACTCCATCGGGCTGTCAAGACGGCGCATCAGGAAAAAGAACAGGGCCGCGTCTTTACCGACCTCGCCGACCACCTCCCGAAGGGTCACGAACTCCCCGGCCCGTTTGGACATCGGCACCGGCTGTCCGTTGCGAACCAGCTTGACCAGTTGCCCGATCATGATCCGCAGCCTCGTCTTAGGGTATCCCAGCGCCTGGACGGCCGCTTCCATTCTCGCGGTATAGCCATGGTGGTCCGCCCCCCAGATGTCGATCAGGAGGTCGAACCCGCGCGCGAGTTTATCCCGATGGTAGGCCATGTCCGATGCCAGATAGGTAAACTCCCCGTCCTCCTTCCGGACAACCCGATCCTTGTCGTCTCCAAAATGCGTGGATCGAAACCATAAGGCACCGTCCTTCTCATAGAGAAACTCTTTTTTCTGCAATTCATCAAGGGTATTCCGGACGGACCCCGATTGAAAGAGGAGCGTCTCGTTGAACCAGGCATCAAACGTGATCCCAAACGTCTCAAGATCCTCCCGAATCAGGGCCGTCATCTCCTCCAGCGAATGCTGCGTGAAAAAATCAAGACAGTCATCCGGCTTCCGGTCCCGGTATCGATCGCCGAAGCGGTCGGCCATCCGTTGCGCCAGCTCGGTGACATAGGCGCCTCGATAACCGTCTTCGGGATCGGGAGACGGAAACCCCAGCAGCTGCCGGTATCGGGCGTACACCGACATCCCGAGCAGCTTCACCTGTCGCCCCGCGTCGTTGTTGTAATATTCCCTTTCAACCCTGTAGCCGGCCGACTGGAGCAGATTGGCCAGGGCATTTCCAACGGCCGCCCATCGCCCGTGGCCGACATGCAACGGGCCGGTCGGGTTTGCGCTTACGAACTCGATCTGGACGCGCCGCCCTTTTCCGATTTCGACCCGACCGAACCCCCTCCCCTTCGCTTCAACGTCCGACAGAACCTGACGCCACTGATCCGGTTTTAACGTAATATTGAGATAGCCCGAACCGGCCAGTTCGATTCTCTCCAGAGCGGGATCCTGTTCAAGATAACTCCCGAAGATCCGGGCGATCTCCATGGGCGACCGGCGTTCGGCCGAGGCCAGCGTCATCGCCACCGTGGAGGCGAAATCGGCCTGGACGGTTTCTTTCGGAATCTCAACAACCAATTTATCCGGATCGGGTTTGGAGCGGATTTTCCCCTCCTTCGAAGCCTGTTCCCATGCCCTCAGGACCATTTCTTTGACCAAACGATCTTTCGTCATGGGATGCCGCAATTCCTATTGAATTAATATCCGGGGTCGGGTTGTCCCGACAGGCTTTTATCAAGGAGCTGCACCTTCACCGTCCGGCCCTTCTCAAGATCAGCGGACTCCAAGGGAAAAATGATAAGCGCGTTCGCTTTTGCCATGGAGGTGAGAACACCGGAACTCTGGCTGCCCGTCGTCCAGACCTGGTATCGGTCTTCCGTCTTTTTCACCACCGCCCTCAAGAAATGCGTCTTCCCCGGATTTTTGGTGATGCGTTCCATGAGAACGGCCTCGATCACCGGGCGGAAAAGAAGAGAGTGACCTTGCATCTTTCGAAGCGCAGGCCGGACGAACTGCTCAAACGTGACCATTGTCGAAACGGGATTCCCCGGAAGACCGAATACGGGTTTCGCGTGAAGCATCCCGAAGGCCAGCGGCTCGCCCGGTTTCATTGCAACCTTCCAGAAAGACATGGCGACGCCGAGTTCTCCAAGCGCCTCTTTCACAAAATCGTATGCCCCCACGGAAACCCCGCCCGAGATAACCATCAGATCGGCCGACAGACCTTGCATTAAACGATCCGAGAGATCCTCTCGACTGTCCCTCGCGATGCCCAGAAGCATCGGAACCCCGCCGGCATCCATTACTTGGGCCGCAACCGCATAGCCGTTGCTGTTCATGATTTTGTTCGGGCCGAGCTCGTCATCAAGGTCGGCCAGCTCATTGCCCGTGGCCAAAATAGCCACGCGGGGCCGTTGATAGACCCGAACTTGGGATCGCCC
The DNA here is from genome assembly GCA_016198945.1 of Nitrospirota bacterium. Classification (GTDB taxonomy): domain Bacteria; phylum Nitrospirota; class Nitrospiria; order JACQBZ01; family JACQBZ01; genus JACQFA01. The sequence goes on from JACQHO010000096.1 coordinate 2,195, forward strand.
GACGGATGCCAATAGTCCCACCTCGGCCGCGCCCATCAGGCTGTTTTGTGCCAGCACGACACTCCCGGCCTGGATGTCCTCGCCGCGAAGGCGGATGTTTTCACCGGCCTCAACCGGCTGGAAGACACGGACGCGGCTCCCTTCCGCGCGCGTGTCTTCCGCTCGGACGACGGCATCCGCTCCTTCCGGCACGGGCGCCCCGGTCATGATACGGCTGGCCTGTCCCCGTTTAACCGTTTCTTGGGGAAGAGCACCCGCGGCAATTTCTTCAACCACGTCCAGGATCACGGGTTGTTGCACGGCCGCCCTGGAAAGATCGTCATGCCGTACGGCATACCCATCCATCGCGGAGTTATTCCATGGCGGATGATCCCTTTTGGATACAATCGGCTCGGCCAGGATCCGCCCCCGTGAATCGAGAAGGGCCGTTTTCTCCGTCCCGATTCGCTGAATTTTATCCAGAATCACGTTCAGTGCTTTTTGAACCGGAATCATTTCCACTGTGGGTCCGCTAAAAGAGTGTATTATAACGCAAGGTCACACCCCTGTAAAGGCGGTAAAATAGTCCCAAGTCATGTCGGGAGAGACCGAAATACAAAAGGGGGTGACGCTTGTCACCCCCTTTGCTGATGATAATGGATCTGGACGATTATTTTTTTTGCTGCTTTACCGCGTTCGCTTTTCGGATAATCCATCCTTCGATCCCAAATACCACGAAGACGGCGATAAAGGGATAGATATAGGCTTTCGTCGGGATCGGCGGTTCCAAAATCGTGTAGTACCAAGTTGAAATCGAGGTCTTTAATCCATGGTCGCCGTTGTTCCCATCCCAGACAAAGAAAACCGTCGGTATATATTTCCCCATCTCAAACTGGGTGCCGGTTTCCTTGTCTTCCGTGGTCATCGCCCTCGCCATAATGACACGCCACCGGCCGTTTTTATATTCGGAAAAAACGGTTTTTACATTCTGTGTCGGACGAGACTCCAGTTTGAGGTCGCCGCCCATGGAACCGTGTCCGGTATACTCTTTTACCGTTCCATCCGCCTCCCATTTCCAGAGGTCAATGGCCCGCTTGGCATCGCCGAAGACGAACCTCGGTTTTTGCGGCGGGGTTAATTCCTGCCACATGGCAGGGAATTGAACAGCCACGGCATCATTGAACATCGGATATTCTCTCAGCGCAATCGGCTGACCTTCCGGCGGCGTTTCCTGGAAACTTGCCGCCTGCGCCAAGCCTTCGGGCGTGGCAACGCTCTTGATCCGGTCGTTCCATTCAAAGGACCAGGCAATTTCCTTTCCGTTAAAGATGGATTTCACCCAGACCTCGTCCACGAGCCGGACAAAGTTCCGCGGCTTGTGCATGATCTGTCCAGCCAGCCCGATATATTGAGACGGGGACTTCTGCCAATTGGGATCTTCCGGGTTGTTCGGAATTTCGCCTTCAACAAAACGGGATCTTACTACGAACTGCGCAGCCGGATGGGCCGTCAAAGGATCGATCTTTTGTTTTGGGCAGAGAGAAATTACGAAATTGGCCACGTCCCATCGCTGTTCCGGTGTCAATGCATCCGCGAACGAAGGCATCGGCGTGCCGTTGAGGCCGGTCGAAACCTCACGGAAGACGTTCCTTGGATTGTAGGGATCTTCACGGTTTCCACGGAAGTTCCAGCATTTATGGAGATCGGCCGGAAAGATTGGGAAACCCCATTCGTCTTTCTGCGTTTTATTTCCGTCTCCTCGACCCTCTTCCCCATGGCATTCCACGCATTTGCCTTTATTCATGAAAACTTCCTTGCCCCGCTTGATGCTCTCCTCCGAGGTAGGAATCTGTTTCCCATAGTCAATCAGATTAAATTCTTCATTTTCGGTATCCTGAAAGTCGCGGTCTTTCACAAGATTGGTTGTTACGAAATCCACCACTTGATTAATTTGTTGCGGAGTCAGAACACCCGCCCAGGACGGCATGGCCGAGCCCGGAAGTCCATGCGTCACGGTCAACACAAGATCCTCTTTGGTCGGAAGCTCGCCACTTGCGGTATGCCGGATCTTAAAAGTGCCCTGGTTGAAATTTCGCGGGCGCGGCCAGAGGCGATCCGAACCCGGTCCGTCCCCCGCCCCTTCCGGTCCATGACACCAGACGCATTTCTTGAAATAAACCGCCTTTCCGGCCTCGATATCAGCCGGTGTGGGCTTCGAGGGTCGTCCCGCCGATGCGCCTCCGGCCGGTTTCTCTTCTTTCGCGGCCTGGGCCGTGGTCAGGATCAATAACCCCGTGGCAACGATTCCTACCATCACGGCTGCCACACCAACCCCTTTTAATCTTCTATATGAAGATAAAATCCTGTTCATCGCTTTCGCCCCTTTCACGTAAACGGATGATTATTCCCATGTCCTTGGGAAGAATTCAGTGTGCCAGTATTCAAACATCGCCACTTTCCATATTTCGTCCGTCGTCAAATGTTCCTCCCACGGCGGCATGGCGGACGCCCAAGGAAACCCCTCCGTTGGAAGACCGGGTCCGCCCTTTGAAATTCTCCAGAACACAAACGTCTCCTGTAACTGTGCAATCGTGCCCGGATCAACAAAATTAGCCGGAATCGGGTTAAAGGCAAAGGCAAACATTCCCCGTCCGTTCAGATTGTCTCCATGGCAGAAGTGACAGTTCTGAAAGAAAATGGACCCGCCCTCTTTCACATATTGAAGGTACTTGGGGGCGTTCGGATCAAAGGCATTTGACTTGAAATATTTGGCTTCATGACCCACTTCCAAATATTTCCCATCGTCTTCAACGCGATAGGGATTTTGAGCGGTCTGCAACGTAAAGTTCTGACCCCGCACCGTGGTAGAGGCCGGCGGAGCCGGATGAACCGTTCTCAACTCGATCGGCTCATCAAATTTTGGAACATTGAAATCATACGTCCCGTATCCGATCAAGACCGGGAGAACCACAAATGACACGGAACGGATCCCTTTATACATTGGATTGACCGCCAACACAGTATTCATGATGGGCCTTTTAAATTCCGTCCAGGACCGCTCGGTTGATGATATAAACAGGAAAATCACAAGGGTAACCAGCCCCATGTAGGTATAGAGAAGCGCGGAGGGAATCGGAGGGGTCAAAATATACTTAAAGAAAAAGAAGGTTCCAAGCCAGATCAGGATGGCCTGAGGAAAAGCCGGAATCCCCTTGCCCACCTTTTTCAAGGCGTAATTAGCACCAATGTAAGCGGCGCACATAACCGCCAGATAAAGCAACATCTGAATCGGCATGTATCCGACTTTCCAGAGCAAGGATGACTCGCCGCCGCCCCCGGCCGCAATCGCAAGGGCCGGGCTGAAGATCAAACTCACCAGAAATATCCAGAGTAATTTACGCATTTCATTTCTCCTGATTCAGCAATTATCCCATTTAAATTCCCAGGAAAACCCTAATTAAGAAACAACCTTCAGGCACTCTTCGCTTAACTGCCGCAGATTTTAGCGAATGGTTCCTGCGCCGGACCGTTTAATCCATCCTTCTTTGCCCCTTCACAATTCTGCTGAACCA
>JACQHO010000101.1 GCA_016198945.1 Nitrospirota bacterium
ACGACAGCGAAGACGACGACAATGGTGGCGGTCACGCGCGACGTCCTTGAATAAATTCTGAGGACACCCTACCAAGTCCGAGCCGCTCTGTCAATGCAACGCCTATATTCTCTTGCGTTCAACAGGCCAATATTCCTGTGGGCGGGGGATCACGGAGTTGATAAAATCGGCCTATCCGTGTATGCTACGCGATACAAAAATCAAATAATCGAGAGAGAAAAAGTGACTAAAGACACAATCGGCATTTTACTGATGGCCTACGGAGCGGCGAGTTCTCTGGATGAGATCGAACCGTACTTGAACGACATCCGTGGGGGACGGCCGGTCGGCGCGGAGCTGATCGAACAGGTCAAGGATCGCTACCGGCTGATGGGCGGGAAATCCCCGCTGCTTGAGATCACCAGACAGCAGGCCGCCGCGCTGGAGAAAACGCTCAACCGGGATCAACCGCGCTTTAAAGTCTATATTGGAATGCGCCACTGGCATCCGTACATCAAAGATACCGTGGCCGCGATGGCGGCGGACGGCATCCGACAGATCACGGCGCTCTGCCTCACGCCGTATTATTCGAAAATGAGCGTGGGAGCCTACCACCAGAAATTAGACGAGGCCGTGACGGCCTCCGGCGCGGCGTTCAAGATCCGACGGATCGAGAGTTGGAACGACCATCCCAAACTGATCGAGGCAATTGCGGAGAAAGTTACGAAAACCCTGGACCGGTTTCCGGCTGAGATCCGCAAAAAGGTTCCTCTGCTCTTCTCGGCGCACAGCCTCCCGGAACGAATTTTGGCCGAGAAGGATCCCTACCCGCAGGAATTAAATGAGACGATCGAACTCGTGATGAAGATAGTGGGACCGTATGAATGGCGGTTCGCCTATCAAAGCAAGGGACGCACGCCGGAGCCCTGGCTGGGTCCGGACGCGGCCGCCGTGATCAACGAGCTCCACGCGCAGGGACACCGTCATCTATTGATGGCCCCGATCGGTTTCATCTCGGACCATATGGAAACGCTCTACGACGTCGACGTGATGTACCGCAAGCAATGCGACGTCAAGGGGATGCGGCTGGAGCGAGCCGAGTCGCTCAATGCAACGCCGGCCTTTATCGATGCGATGGCGGACGTCGTGCGGGAGAATCTATAAAGAATACGCGTGCGGTCGCTGTTTGGCGCCAGGCCCAGACGGCGACTCGGCTTGCGTTTGGGGCCACCCGGCTTGGCGAAGGACGCGGCCGGGTCTTCCCGGTAAATTATGGCTGCCTCACCTTGCCAGAATTTAGCGGCCGAGCCTTAGCCGGGTCAAACGAAAGCCGTCGGAGCCGTAGGGCTTGGTGACAAGCAGCGACCGCTGAGTAGCGGCTGCCGCAGGACAGGACCCGCTGATGTCGCGAAAAACATGACGTCTGCACAGAAAAAAGTGATCATCATCGGCGGCGGGATCACCGGCCTGGCCGCGGCCTACGCCCTGCAGGAACTGGCTCGTAAAAATCAAGCGCCGGTTTCCTTCACACTCATCGAAGGTCAACCCCGCCTGGGCGGAAAAATTCTCACCGACACGGACCACGGTTTTGTGATCGAAGGCGGGCCGGACTCCTTCATCTCTCAAAAACCCTGGGCGCTGGAACTCTGCCGTCAATTGGGCCTCGAAAACCGTCTGACCGGAACAAACCGTGAACAGACCGCCACCTACATTCTTCATCACGGCCGGCTTGTGAACCTTCCGGAAGGACTCATGCTCCTCGTGCCGACCCGCTTGAGACCCTTGCTCTCAACTCCGCTCTTTTCCCCGACCGGGAAACTACGGATGGGAATGGACTGGATTATCCCTAAAAAACGCGGAACCGAGGACGAAAGTCTGGCCGGTTTTGTCCGCCGACGGCTCGGACGGGAGGCGGTTGAGCGGCTGGCCGAGCCTCTCCTGGCCGGGATCTATGCCGGCGACGCCGAGCAGATGAGCCTGGCCGCGACCTTCCCTCAATTTATGGAATTAGAGCAACGGCACGGCAGCCTGATCCGCGGAATGCTTGCGCGACGGCGCGAGATGCGCGGGCGGACGCCCTCCGGCCGGGAACCGTCCCCCGGAACAATTCCAACGACGATGTTCATGACGCTCAAGGGCGGACTTTCGGAACTGGTCACGGCCCTCGTCTCGAAACTGGACCAGAATGCATTGATGATCGGAACCGAGGCAGAGCGCATCCATTGGAAATCCGGACTTTCGACCTATCACGTACGGCTGAAAGATGGAACCACGATGACGGCCGATGCCGTGATTGCCGCCTCCCCGGCCTATGTCACGGCCGACCTCCTGGCCGAAACGGACGCCACGCTCGTCCGGTCGCTTCGGGAAATCCCGTATGTCTCGACCGCCACCGTCTCACTGGCCTATCGCAAGGATTCGTTCCGGCATCCCTTGAACGGTTTTGGGTTCGTCGTTCCCCGGAGCGAGGGGCGCAGCATCATGGCCTGCACCTGGACCTCCACCAAGTTCCCCCACCGCTCGCCGGAGAATCGGGTGTTGCTCCGCTGTTTCGTGGGGGGAGTCGGTCGGGAGGATATTGCGAACCTGGCCGAGAAGGAGATGGTGAATGCCGTTCGGGACGATCTCCGCGCAATTATGAATATCACGGAGGAACCGATTTTAAGCCGGGTCTATCGGTGGGAAAAGGCGAATCCGCAATATCCGGTCGGCCATCTCGACCGGCTGGCCGGAATCGACGACCGCCTGACCCGCCTCCCCGGACTGTTTCTCGCCGGGGCCGCCTATCGCGGCGTGGGCGTTCCGGACTGCATCCGTCAAGGGAATAACGCGGCCGAGCGGGCCTTTGCCTATCTGACGGCTCGTCAATAATTTTGCTATAATGAGTAAAGCATGATCCCCTGGACGGCGGGGACAGATTTCAAATCTGTACAGGAGGGGACAGAATTCAATTCTGTCCCCTGGGTGACGTGAGCCCCTACAAATAGCAAAGGAGACGATCATGGCCGGTTGGATATTGTTGGGTCTCATCGCGATTGCTTTCCTGTGGATCATCGTCGTTTACAACGGTCTTGTATCGCTGCGAAACCAGGTACAGAACGCCTGGAAACAGATCGACGTCCAGCTCAAGCGACGGCATGATCTCATCCCCAATCTGGTCGCGACCGTCAAAGGCGCGATGGAGTTTGAACAGGATACGCTCGAGAAGGTCATCTCGGCGCGGGCCAAAGCCGTCTCGGCCGCCGGCCCGCACGACAAGGCCGTGAGCGAGAACATGCTCACCGAGGCCCTGGGCAAACTTTTCGCCGTGATGGAGAACTACCCCCAGCTCAAATCGAACGAAAACACCATGCAATTGCAGGAAGAGCTGACCTCGACCGAAAACCGCATCGGCTTCGCCCGGCAGTTCTACAACGATATGGTCGCGTCTTATCACATCCGGCAGGAGATTTTTCCCAATAATTTTGTGGCGTCCCTCTTCAAGGGATTTAAAAAAGAAGAGTACTACACGGCCGATGAGGCCGACCGGGCCGTTCCGAAGGCCGATCTGAGCATTCGGAAAAAGTAAACCGATGCCGTTGACCTTTGTCCAGGTCGAGGAGGAAAAAAACCGTCGGATCTGGATCTTTTTCCTTGTTCTCCTGCTGGTTTATTTCGCCGCCTTGATGGGCCTGATGGCTGCCTGGGCCCAGATCTTTTGGATCGACGATGCCGCCTTATTCCGGCCGCGCTCCATCTTTCTCCTGGTCTTGGCTTCCCTCATAACCGCCTCGGTCCATTTCTGCTTCTCAACCCTCGATTCGGTCCGCTTCCTGAAAAAAAACCTGTCGGCCGCGCCGCCGGATCTCCGGGACGGCATCCACCGACGTCTGGCCAATATCCTGCAGGAGATCCAGGTGGTCACCGGAAACAAGCGAAGAATCGAGGGCGCGGTCATTCCGACGCTGGCGATGAATGCCCTCGCCGCGGTCGATCTTCGCGGAAACGCCACCATCGCGATCACCGAGGGCCTTCTGTCGAAACTCACGCGGCCCCAGTTGGAAGCGGTCGTGGCCCATGAGGCCTGTCATATCCTCTCGGGAGACTGCCTGGAGACAACGGTGGCGGCCAGTCTTTTTGGGCTGCCCGCCGCCGTGATCGAAAAACTTTCGAGCACATGGGCTCCGCAGGCCCGCCTCTCTCCCGCTTTTTTTCTGACATGGGGCCTGCTTAAACTCAGCCATCTCTTCCATCTGTTCATCTCAAGAGAGCGGGAGTACCGGGCGGATGCCGGCGCCGTGCGCATGACACGGAACCCGTTGGCGCTGGTTGAAGCGCTCCAGCTCTTATCGCGAAACTGGAGAGGCACCGGATCCATCGGCAATGGACTGGAAATGCTCTGCATCGTGAATACCGCGGCCGCGCTCACGGATGAATCGGACGGATGGTGGGCCGATCTGATCTCGACGCACCCCCCGATCCGAAAACGGATCGAGGTGTTGTCAAAGATGGCCCATGTCGGCCTGTCCGAACGGATCGCTCAGACCGGGCCGAATACCGGCGCGGGGACGGCCCGGCCGGCTCAACCGGTTTTCTACGCGCTCGATCCCCGGCAGCAGTGGCAGGGGCCTTATGTCCTGACGGAACTTTCAGCCCTGCCCTGGATCTCTCCGCTGACCTGGATCAGCGATGGAGGGCAGGCGGTCGAGCGGGCCTGGAAAACCCCGATGATCGACCAGGCCGTTTTCACAAAGCGTCTAACGCAGGAGGAAAAGAAACCGTCCGATTTCATCTGTCCTTCATGCCGACAGCCCCTGCTCATTACATCGTATGACCGGACCCAGGTGTTCCAATGCCATTTTTGCGGCGGCCTCCTGGTCGAAAACGCCAAGATCCCCCGGATCATCGCGAGGGCCGAAAGCCTATCGACCGAAAGGGTTCAGTCGTTATCCAAGGCGGTCATGCGGAAAAATCAGACCCGGCGGATGGAGCGGCATTTAGAGTCGCTTGACCGTAAAACAATTCCGCTGCGAAATTGTCCCAAATGCAAAAACCCGATGACGAGGACATTTTACACTCTCGCCTATTTAATCGAGATCGACCGGTGCAGTTTTTGCGGCTTGACCTGGTTTGATCCCGATGAACTCGAAATGCTCCAATGCATGATCGTCAACAAGATGGCCGCGGATCCGTTGGAGCGGAGAACGGCTTAGCGGCCGGAAGGCCTGCTCAGGCGCCTCCCGAACGGAGATGGCGTTTAAACCACTCGGCCGCCAGACGGGCCACCTCTTCCAGAGTGCCGGGCTCCTCGAACAAATGGGTGGCTCCCGGGATGATGATCAACTCCTTTTTCCCCCGGAGCAGCGCGTAGGCCTGTTGATTGAGCTCGATGACGACGTCATCGTTGCCGCCGACGATTAACAACGCGGGGGTCTTGACGCGATCGAGAACCGGCCCGGCCATATCGGGTCGCCCTCCACGCGAAACCACCGCGCCGATCACCGGCCCGAGAACGGCCGCCGCGTGCAGCGCCGCCGCAGCCCCGGTGCTGGCCCCGAAATAGCCGATCTTCAGCCCTTCTGTTTGCGGCTGTCCCATCAGCCATTTTGTGGCCGCCGTCAATCGGTCCGTCAGCAGGTGAATGTCAAAGCGCGTCTTATAGACGGCATCTTCGGGTTGGGTGAGAAGATCGATCAACAACGTGCCGATCCCCGCTTCGTGCAAGACCTTCGCGACAAAGTTATTCCGCGGACTGTGCCGGCTGCTTCCGCTGCCGTGGGCGAACAACACCACGCCCTTCGCCCGTTCAGGAACAACCAGCATGCCCTCCAGCGTGACGGAATCCGTCGGAATCCGGACAAGACGTTCGAAACGTTCCGTGATCATCGTTGATCCCTTCCGCTCATCCCTTTTCATTTAAAAAGCGTTTCATGACGGAAGCCCCCTCCGGGAGAAATATAATAGCATAGTCCGCCTTTCCGTCCAACCGAGGATGAAGATCACCGGATAGAAAACAGTCTTTACATCGGGTTTTGAT
>JACQHO010000098.1 GCA_016198945.1 Nitrospirota bacterium
GAACGGAGTGAGGACGGATGGGGCTGCCGCAGGACAGGACCCGCGAATAGTTCGAGGATAAATGCGATCCCTTTTTCGTGTCATACAATATATCAAACCGTACCAACGCCTGGCCTATCTGACCCTGGCCTGCGCCGTATTCACCACTACGCTCGAAATGGTCCCGCCGTGGCTGCTCAAGCGCGTGATCGACGACGTGATCCGGGACGGCAACCTCCCGTTGCTCCGCTGGCTGATCGCCGGGCTGATCCTGGCCTACCTCGGTCGGAACCTTCTGAACTCGGCGCGGATCCGATTCAACAATACGCTGGAGCAGCGCGTGATCTACGACATGCGCGATCAGGTCTACCGGTCGCTGCAACGGCTTTCGGTGAGCTATTATGAGAACCGCGCGACGGGCGAGATCATGTCCCGCGTGGTGAACGACGTCAACAATCTGGAACGGATCTTCATTGACGGCGTGGAAGCGCTGGTGATGGCCGGTCTCACCTTGGCGGGAATCACGACCGTTCTTTTCTTCCTGAACTGGCAGTTGACCTTGATCGCCCTCATTCCGATTCCGTTTCTGATCCTGGGGGCGACGATCTTCACCAGCCGGGTCCACAAGCTCTATCACGTCATCCGACAACAGGCGGCCCAATTGAACGCACTGCTTCAAGACAGCATTTCCGGAATCCGCGAAACGATGAGCTTCAATCGCGAAGCCTACGAGGTGGAACGATTCAATCGGCAGAGCCTGGAATACGCTCGCGGCAATCTGAGGGTGGCGCGCATCTGGTCGGTTTATTCCCCCGGCATGATCCTGCTGGCCTCCACCGGAACGATCCTGATCCTGTGGTTCGGAACCCATGCGGTCCTGGACGGTCGGATGACGGTCGGAAGCCTGGTGGCTTTTTTAACCTACCTGGGACTGTTCTACACGCCGATCAATCAGATCCATTCGGTCAACCACATGCTCCAACAATCGCTGGCTTCGGGGGAACGCGTCTTCGAAATTCTCGATGCCGTGCCCGAAGTCTCGGACCGGCCCGGCGCAACCGGCCCTCCCCAGAAAGTCCAGGGCTTCGTGGAGTTTAAAAACGTTTCATTCCACTACCGCCCGAACGCCCCTGTTCTGCAGCAGATCTCGCTGTCCGCGCTCCCCGGAGAGAAAATCGCGCTGGTCGGGCCGAGCGGAAGCGGCAAGAGCACGATCATCAAGCTGTTGATGCGTCTTTACGATGTCGATACCGGCGCGATTGCCATTGATGGACGGGACATCCGGGATGTGACACTTTCCTTTCACCGGGATCAGATCGGCGTCGTGGCCCAGGAACCGTTTCTGTTCAACGGAACGGTGCGCGAGAACATATTATACGGACGGCTGGATGCGATGGAGGACGAGGTGATCGCGGCGGCCGAGGCGGCTCGGGCCCATGAGTTCATTCTGACGCTTCAGGACGGCTACTCAACCTGGATCGGCGAGCGGGGCGTGAAACTGTCGGTTGGCCAGAAACAGCGGATCGCGATTGCGCGCGCGCTGTTGAAAGACCCCCCCATCATCATCTTTGATGAGGCCACGTCCAACATCGATACCGAGACCGAGGCCCGGATTCAGGAAGCGCTGGGCGCCCTGACGTACCATCGAACAACCTTCATCATCGCTCACCGCCTCTCCACCTTGAAGCACGTCAACAAAATACTGGTCGTCCAGAACGGGCGGATCATCGAGCAGGGAACCCATGAGGAGCTTCTCGCAAGAGGCGGCATGTACACCGTTCTTTATGAAGCGCAGTTTCAAATATGATGCGGTGCATCGCAGGGGCACGGCGCGCCGTCCCTCCACAGAGGGTGGATTGATGCCGGGAGTGCAATCTGATATAGTCGGTTCCGGAGGATGGCGGCATGGATAAATTGGTCATCGGCGATCTCGCCTTCTACGGCCATTGCGGGATCACGCCGGAGGAACAAAAGACCGGACAGCGGTTTTCACTCGACATCGAGATCGGCTGCGACGTCGGTCAAATCGCCCGGACGGATCAACTCAAAGAGGCCTTCGATTATGCCGCGATTTCCCGGCGGGTGATCGAGATCGCGCAAAAAGAAGAGTTCCGGCTGATCGAAACCATGGCCGAGCGATTGGCCCAGGTTGTTCTCCGCGAATTCAAGGTCCGGAACCTGACGCTCCGCCTGAGGAAAATGGCCCCTCCCATCGAACCGATCATGGGCTACTCGGCCGTTGAGATCCATCGAGAGGCCTGAGATGACACCGAATCCCACCCCCAGGATCATCTCCCTCTTCCCGCTCCCCGCAACGGTTTTTTTTCCAAAGACCTATCTTCCGCTTCACATCTTTGAACCCCGGTATCGGGAAATGGTCGAGGACGCCCTCCGGGAATCCGCCGAAGAAAACCGCTTGATCGGAATGGTCCTCCTGAAGGAAGATTGGCAGAAGGATTATTACGGCAACCCGCCGGTTCATCCGATCGGCTGCATCGGCCGGATGATGCACGTTCAACATTTAAACGACGGGCGCTTCAACCTGGTCCTCTACGGCCTTGAAAAATTCCGCGTGCAGGAGCCGATCTTTGACCGAAGCTACCGCCGGGCCTGGGTCGAGGCGATTCGTCCTGCGGACGAAACCCCGGCGTCACTTCCGGAATCCCTTCGGACCAAACTCGAGGCGTCGCTTCAGATCTACGCGCAGATCCGGGGCTGGGAAAATCATGTCAGGACGGTTCAGGCGCTGAGGTTGGACGATGAACCGCTGGTCCAACTGTTGTCTTCCGAGCTGGAGATGACGCCGAATGAAAAGCAGTTCCTGCTCGAGTCCGACGATCTTGTTCAACAATGCGGGAGATTGATCGACCTGCTCGGTTTCATGACGGACGAGCGCCGGTCCCGGACGGGATCAAACCGTCCGTCGGACGCCGGACCGTAACGGTCCGCCCAAACGCATCCGTCCCACAAAGGAGCCTCTCATGACTGCAAAAGAGTTATCCATCGGCGATCCTGCGCCGGACTTCCGCCTCCCCTCCACCGAAGGGCGGGAGCTCTCCCTGAAGGAATTTCGCGGAAAGAAAAACGTGGTGTTGTATTTCTATCCCAAGGATGATACGCCCGGCTGCACGAAAGAGGCCTGCAGCTTCCGGGATGAGCGGCCGAAGTTCAACAAGATGGACGCCGTGATCCTGGGCGTGAGCTTTGATGATCCGGCGTCTCATGCGAAGTTTGCCGAGAAGTACCGGCTCCCCTTCACGCTGTTGAGCGATTCCGACAAAGAGGTCGCATCGGCCTATGGTGTCTATAAAGAGAAAAGCATGTACGGTCGGACCTACATGGGGATCGAGCGAAGCACCTTCGTCATCGGAAAGGACGGCAGGGTCGCCGCGGTCTATCGGAAGGTCAAGGTGGACGGCCACAGCGATGAAATCCTGGCGGCTCTGTCCGGTCTATAGAACATCGTTCCGGCTTCCCTCGCTTGGCCCCGACATAACAAGGAGGACAACATGATAAAATGGATCGGTCTTATTGTGTTGAGTTTGTTCCTGCAGGGGGTGGCGTGGGGACAACTGATCAATGCCAAGTCGGCGACCGGGCAGGTCACTGCGCTGAAGGGGAACATGCTCACGATCAAGGAGAATAACCGGGAGCTGGCGGTGGGATTGACCGAAGAGACGCAGATTGTGCAGGGTTCGGATTTGAAAACGGCGGGCGACATCCATGTCGGCGATGAGATCATGGCCGTCTATCGGGAAAAAGGAATTCAGAAAACGGCCGTGGTCATCACGATCCTGTCTTCCAAAAAATAGCCCCGACCTTCAACGGGATGCGGCCCGGGCCGCGTTGTAGGTCGCGAAGGAGCCCTCGGACTCCCACATTCGCACTTCGGAGACCGGAAAACCCTTGGATCGCACGAAATCGAAAATCAGCCGGGCGATCGCCTCGGCGGTCGGATTCGTCTCGAAAAGATAGACCGGCTCTTTCATTTTCTGAAGCATCGGCAGGGCCGGGTCGTCCTTCCGCAGAAGCATCTTGTGATCCAGCTCCTGATCCAGCCAGACCGCAACGACCTCCTTCACTTCGGTGAAATCACGGACCATCCCGATCGCATCTAGGTTTTCGGTCTCCAGTTCGATCTCAACCTTCCCGTTGTGGCCGTGAAGATGACGGCATTTTCCGTCGTAGTTCATCAGACGGTGTCCGTAGCAGAATTGAATGGCCTTGGTCACTTTATACACGATCGCCTCCGGTGCTGAACACGCAGGCCTATGGTACTAAAGGATGATGACCGGGTCAATAGATTTAAGGAAAGGGGCTGTTCTTCCTTGCCGGCGTTGTATTATAATGACCCGCGAGGATGCATGCGCGATTTATTGAGCGGTTTAATTTTAGGCGTGGTCGAGGGAGTCACGGAATTTATTCCGGTCTCCTCGACCGGGCATCTCATTCTTGCAGGCCACCTGCTGGGTTTTGAAGGGGAGAAGGCTTCCACGTTCGAGGTCTTCATACAGCTTGGCGCGATTCTGGCCGTGGTCTTCCTTTACAAGGAAAGGTTTTCCGGCCTTAATCCCTTTAACAAAGGAAAAGGGTTCGCGGGAACCTATGGGCTGACCCTTTTGTTTCTGACAACCCTCCCGGCCCTTCTGTTCGGCGCGGTGGCCCACGGCTTCATTAAAAGCCATCTCTTCAACTCAAAAACGGTCGCGCTGGGTTTGGGAGTGGGGGGCGTGGCGATCCTACTGATCGAACGATTCCTTCCCAACGTCAGGAAACACGGGATCGATTCCTTGACCTGGAGAGAAGCGCTCTCCATCGGGTTTTTTCAATGCCTGGCCTTGTGGCCGGGGATTTCCCGTTCCGGGGCGACCATCCTCGGCGGGATGTTGGTCGGAGTGGAGCGGAAAACGGCGGCGGAATATTCCTTTCTTGCCGCCGTCCCGGTGATGGTTGCTGCAACGGCGTACGACCTCTACAAGAGCCTTTCATTTCTGCAGGCTTCCGATCTGGCGACGTTTAGTGTCGGATTCGCGGTTTCCTTTGTGACCGCCTGGCTCACCGTAAAATCGTTCATTCGCCTTCTGGGGAGCTATACGCTCAACCCGTTTGGATGGTATCGCATCGCGGTGGCGCTGGTGATCTTATGGCTCCTCCGATAGGTCCGGGTACCAATGTCGCTTCTGCGAGGTTAAGAGGTTAAAATGAAGATGTATCTTGCCGAACTCTTCGGAACGTTTGCGCTTGTTTTTGCGGGAACCGGGGCCATTGTGATTAACGACGTCACGGGCGGATCGGTGACGCATGTCGGCGTCTCGTTGACCTTTGGGCTGATTGTGACGGCGATGATTTACACTCTGGGAAATGTTTCGGGCGCTCACCTCAATCCGGCCGTGACGTTCGGGTTCTGGGTCGCGGGACGTTTTCCCGGCAAAAAAGTGCTGCCGTATCTGATCAGCCAATGCGCGGGAGCATTTTTAGCAAGCGGCGTCCTTCGTTTTCTTTTCCCCCAACATCAGACTCTCGGCGCCACGATTCCGGCAGGCTCAATCGCTCAATCGTTTAGTCTTGAGATCATTCTATCGTTGCTGCTGATGTTCGTCATTATCAATGTCTCGGTCGGGGCAAAGGAAACCGGTGTGATGGCCGGCGTCGCCATCGGCGCGGTGGTCGGGCTTGAAGCTTTGTTCGCCGGTCCGATTACGGGCGCCTCGATGAACCCGGCGCGTTCACTGGCGCCTGCCGTTGTGTCAGGAAATTTCCAGCCGTTATGGATCTATATCGTTGCGCCGTTTCTGGGCGCCTATCTTGGTGTTTGGGGATGCCGATGTGTGCAGGAGAAAGGCTGCTGCACGAAGTTGCAGGAGCAGTCCCCATGAAGCGGCTTTTATTCGTTTGCGTCGAGAATTCCTGCCGCAGCCAGATCGCCGAGGCGTTTGCACGCATTCATGGTAACGGGAAACTCGAAATTTACTCGGCCGGTTCCCGTCCGGCCGGAAGGGTGAATCAAAAAGCAATCGAGTCCATGCGTGAAATCGGTTATGATCTCGCCGAACATGCCTCTAAATCTCTCGCCGAAATTCCGGAGATCGAATACGATCTCGTCGTGACAATGGGTTGCGGCGATGAATGTCCTTATGTCCGGGCCAAACAGCGCGAGGACTGGAACATTCAGGATCCTAAAAACCTTCCACCCGACCCGTTCCGCAAAATCCGCGATGAAATCGAGAAGAAGGTAAAAGACGTTTTGCTCCGAATGGCTTGATTTAGCGCGGTGCCTCTGATAGAGTAACGCTTCCTTTTAACGATTGATTCATAGGTCAAGATCGCCCTTGGCGCCGAAAACAGTCCTAAAACAGGCAGTGGGAAAATCGGTTTGCGTGCTGGCCAGCGGCGGCGCGGACTCCAGCATACTGCTCGTCGCCATGACCGAACGCTTTGCCAGGGTCATCCCGGTTTATGTACGAAACGGACTGGTCTGGGAGAAGGCGGAGCTGTACTGGCTCCGCCGTTTTTTAAAAGCGGTGGACCATCCCGCGATCGGCCCGCTTCAAATTCTCGATCTTCCGATGAAGGATGTCTACGGGGCCCACTGGAGCATGACCGGAACCGCCGTGCCGGACGATGCATCGGGATGGGAAGAGGTCTATCTGCCAGGCCGCAACCTGATCCTGCTTGCGAAAACGGCCGTTTTTTGCGGCTTGAACGACATCGACGCGACCGCGCTGGGACCGCTCAAAACGAATCGGTTCGCCGACAGTTCGCCCGAGTTTTTTTCGGAATTCGGCCGATCAGTGGAGCGGGCGATCGGTCGCCGGATTGAGATCCTCACGCCCTTCTCGCTTCTGAGCAAGCAGGCCGTGATGGAACGGGGCCGGCAGCTTCCGTTGGATCTGACCTTTTCCTGTCTCAGTCCTCGGGGAAAGATGCATTGCGGGGCCTGCAACAAATGCGCCGAGCGCATCGAGGCCTTTGCCGATGCCCGCCTGAAGGATCGGACGCATTATCAGGATTCCGACCGGGTCAAAAAGAAAACCGGATGGAGAGGACGACGCGATCCCCTCGTAGAAATATAACATGAAGGTCGGCGCGCCCGCACGGATCGTCTGCCTCACGGCCGAGACGGCCGAAATCCTGTACGCGCTAAGCGCGGGAGACCGCGTCGTGGGAATCAGCGGCTACACCACCTGGCCGCCGGAAGCGCGACAAAAACCCAAGGTCGGCGGGTACACCACCGTCCGCTTGGATAAAGTGTTGGCGTTAAAACCGGATCTGGTGCTGGCCTACTCCGATCTTCAAGCTGATGCGGCGCGGGATCTGATTCGACGCGGCGTCGCCGTCATCACGTTGAACCAGCGGAGCCTGGTCGAGATTCTCCAGACCATTCAAATGATCGGGGCGATTGTCGGGAAACCGGCCGATGCCGAACGGCTGATGGCCATGATGGAAGCGGCCTTCGGTCAGGTCCGCGCCTCGGCATCGAGGTTCCATCACCGGCCCCGCGTCTATTTCGAGGAATGGGACGATCCGCTGATATCGGGCATCCGGTGGGTCGGCGAATTGATCGATCTGGCCGGCGGCGAGGATATTTTTCCGGAACTGAGGGACGGCCGGTCCGCCTCGGAACGCGTCGTTCAACCCGACGAGGTAATCCGGCGGGATCCCGAAATCATCGTGGCCTCCTGGTGCGGAAAGAAGGTGCGGTCCGAACGCATCTCACGGAGATCGGGCTGGGATGCGATCACGGCCGTGAAACGGGGCCGGATCCACGAAATCAAGTCGGCGCATATACTGCAGCCGGGGCTGTCCATCATCAACGGGCTGCAACGGCTGCATCAACTATTTTCGGCTGTACAGGGAAACGCATAGAGAACCAGCGAGCAAGGCGAGCGAGAGGGGGAGGCTCCATTCCGCCTCAGGCGGATGGAGGGGGCGACGTGAGCCCCTACACAATAAGGAAATGCATGAAGGCGATTGAAATACACAACCTAAAAAAGACGTTCGGTGAAAAAAACGTGGTCGAGAACCTGACCCTCGATGTCGAGAAGGGCGAGGTCTTCGGCCTTCTGGGTCCGAACGGGGCCGGGAAGACCACAACGATCCGGACGATCCTCACGCTTCTGAAGCCCACCGAGGGGCAGGTGACTGTCTGGGGCCATGACGTCGTCACGCAGCCTCGGGACGTCCGTCAGGTGCTCGGGTACGTTCCGCAGGAAAAAGCGGTGGACCGTTTTCTCACGGGGCGCGAACACCTGATCCTGGTGGCCGACCTGTATCACCTGACCCGGCCGGAGGCGAAGAAACGGATTGAGGACGTGCTGGCGTTGGTGGACCTGTCTCAAAAAGCGGACGAGCTGGTGAACCACTACTCGGGCGGCATGAAGAAGAAGCTGGACATCGCCTGCGGCATGATCCCGAATCCCAAGATCTTGGTGCTGGATGAACCGACGCTGGGTCTGGATGTGGAAAGCCGCATCCGGATCTGGGACTACATCCGCCGGTTGCAGAAATCAGGGCTCACGATTTTGATGACGACGAATTACCTCGATGAAGCGGACCAGCTCTGTGACCGTATCGCAATACTGGATCGAGGCCGTCTGGCGGCGATGGGATCTCCGGAATCCTTGAAAAAAGGGCTGGGCGGAGACCGTGTCACGGTCCGGTTCGGCCCGGGACGGAACCGGCTGGAGGAGCTGTCCGACGCATTGAAAAAAGAATTGGCGTTCGTGAACGGAATCAAGCTCTCGCCGGCCGATCATGAGATGGAGATTCGCGTCGCCTCGAACGAGGAGGCGATCTCCCCGCTCATCCAGAAGATCCATCAGCACGGCCATCTGATCCTTGCAATCCAATACTCCCGCCCAACCCTGGAGGATGTCTTTATCACCTATACCGGCCACAAGATCAAGGAGGACAGCGCATTGCTATGAGACTGCTTCTTCAAGAAACACGGGCGCTGACGATGCGATCGGTCAAGCGACTGTCGCGCGAGCGGATCAGCATGATCTTCGGGCTGATTCAGCCCATGCTGTTCTGGCTGATCTTGTTCGGAAACCTTTTTCAAAAAACCGCCCAGATCCCGGGCTTCCAGGCCCCGGATTACATCACCTTCCTGACGGCCGGAGTGGTGGTCATGACCGTCCTGAACAGCGGACTGTCCGGCGGAGTGGATCTTTTATTCGATAAGGAAAGCGGATTTCTGGAGAGACTGCTTTCAGCGCCGATCAACCGCAATTCCCTGATCTACAGCCGTTTTATTTTTGTCATGGGAATCACGTCGGTCCAGATCCTGGTCATCCTTCTGGCGGCCTTTCTCCTGTTCGGGGTTTATCCTCACAGCGGGCTGGTCGGACTGGCCTTCATCATGCTGGTCGGCCTTCTTTTCGGCCTGGGCTTGATCGCAATCTCCCTCACGCTGGCCTTTGCCATTAAAGGCCACGGCAATTTTTTCGCCTTGATGGGCTTTCTCACGTTGCCGTTGATCTTTCTTTCAACGGCCCTCGTCCCGATTCAGGCCATGCCCGGCTGGATGGCCTTCCTGGCCGGTTTTAATCCGATGACCTATGCGATTGAGGCCGTCCGGGAACTCATCATCGGGGGCTGGCATTGGGGCCATCTTCTCAAGGTCCTGGTCGTCCTACTGGCGTTTGATGCCGTCAGCATCGGCCTGAGCAGTCGTGTTTTTCACCGGCAGGTGGGATAAGTCACAGTTCCGGAAGGTTTTACAGACAAAATTTTGTATTGACTACGTTAAAATCGGTAAGCTAAAATGTGATTTCTATGGATGTTAGGCACGTGATGACCCATGCTATTTTCGATCGATAACCGGCGCCAACTATTAAGAAGGGGGAAAGCCTATGTCATTACTGATTGCTGACAACTGCATCAACTGCGGCGCATGCCTGCCCGAATGTCCCAATGAGGCGATCTTCGAGAACCGGAGCGCGTCGGAAGCCAAGGAATGCACGGTCACGGAAGGCATCGGTGTGGGCGACGGCATCTACGTAATCTCATATGATCGCTGCACGGAATGCGTCGGCCATTTTGACGAGCCTCAATGCGCCGCGGTCTGCCCGGTGGACGAGTGCTGTATTCCCGATCCGGCCATCGCGGAATCCAAGGAAGCACTTTTAGAGAAAGCGAAAAAGATCAATCCAGGGAAGGAAATCGATCCGGCCAAGGCCTGGGGCAAGGTGCGTACGGGCCCCATGGCCGGAAAGTTCGCAAACGCCTGATCCTGACGGGTCTTAGATCAGAGATCACCGTAAAAATAAAAAAGGCCCCGAAAAACGGGGCCTTTTTTTTGCCGTATTAAACCTATCCGGTTGTTAATAAACTGCGATCGATTCAGGCTGCTCAAAAA
>JACQHO010000103.1 GCA_016198945.1 Nitrospirota bacterium
GCCGCCGGGCTTGGGCGCGTCGGCGACGAGGCCTTGCTGATGGGCGTAGACCGCGGCCTGGATGCGGTTGTTCATGTGAAGTTTCTTCAGGATATTTTTAAGATGGATCTTGACGGTATGTTCCGAGATGTTCAGCGCGTGGCCGATCTCCTTGTTGCTGGCGCCCCCGGCCAGCGTCTGTAGAATTTCCTTTTCCCGGCTCGTCAGCGGCTGGCAATCGCCGGCGGCATCGGCGGCCGATGCGGGTTTCTTGGCGATCGCCGAAAATTCCGTGAGCAGCTTGGAGGCCATGTTGTGCGGGATGACGGCCTCTCCCTTCATCAGGAGATCGATCGATTTCAACAGATGGTCGGGATCGACGCTTTTTAAGAGATAGCCCCGCGCGCCGGCCTTGATCGCCGCGAAGAGATCCTCGTCCTGCTCCGAAACGGTCAGCATGATGATCCGGGTGTCCGGATGCTCCTCATGAATCGCCTCGGTGGCCTGGATGCCGTTGCATTCCGGCATCTGCACGTCCATCAGGATGACATCCGGGCGCAGCTGCTTCGAGAGGGCAATGCCTTCCCGGCCGTCCTTGGCCTCGCCCACCACTTCGATTCCGTTCTGCTGCTGGAGCAGGTGGATGATTCCCTTGCGGAACAGGGTGTGATCATCCACGACGAGTACCTTGACGGGCGGCATGGCTTCAGTCCCCGGTTTAGCCATTCGGCCGGCTCAGCGGAAGATCAATCGTGACCACGGTTCCCCGGCCGGGCGAGGTCGAGATTTGGACCGTGCCGTCGAGATGGGCCGCGCGCTCCTTCATGATCGACAGCCCCATGTGTTGCTGCGCGGGGTCCTTTGCGGCGCGGAGATCAAAGCCGTTGCCGTTGTCTTCCACCGAGATCCGCAGGCCGGAATCGGCGCATCGCACCGAGACCGTGACCTTCCCGGCATGAGCATGTTTTCGGACATTCGAGAGAGACTCTTGGATCATCCGGAAAACCTGGGTCCGGGCGGCCGGTTCCAGCACCGGAAGCCCGTTGTCGCCGACGAACTCGGCCGCGATGCCGGTCCGTGCGCTGAAATCCCGGCAGTAGGTCCGAAGGACGGGCTCGATCGCTTCATCCTCCTTGATCTCGGTGCGAAAGTCGATCAGCAGGTTCCGTACGTCCTGGTAGGTGTCCTGGATGACTTTCCGGACTTCCTGAAATTCCTCCAGCGCCTGATCCTTCATCTCCGACCGGAAGCGGTCCTCCAACAGCTTCGTCTGCATATTGAGAAAGGCCAGGGATTGCGCGACGCTGTCGTGGAGCTCCTGGGCGATCAGCCACCGTTCTTCCAGCAGGGCCGATTCCTTGGTTTTCGAATAGAGCTGTGAATTTTCGATCGCCGCACCGATGTGATGGCTGATCGAAATCAACAACTGCCGGTTGGCGTGGGAAAAAGCATTCGCCCTTTTCGAATAGAGCGTCAAGATTCCCGGCGTCTTCTCGCGCGACCGAAGCGGGATGCTGATCATCGAGCCGAGCCGCTCATCGCGGCAGGCCGAACGGCTCAGCCGGTCGTCTTTCGAGAGATCCTCCGAGATCACGACCTCGCCGATGCGCGCGGCCAGGCCGCAAAGGCAGGCGCCCATCGGGATTCGCCGTTCGTTGTAGATGAAGGATTGCGTGACGCCCCGGCTTGCGGTCAGAACCAGATCCTGAGTGACCGGATCCAGAAGATGAATCGAGCCGATGTCGGCGCGGGTGATCTTCAAGAGCCGTTCAATGGTGGCGTCCAGCGCGGCCGAGAGGTGGGGCGATTGACTGATCGCGGCCGAGAGCGTGTTGAGCACCTCGATTTTTGCATACGAACTTTCAACCGGGGAGCGCGGGTTTGTCCGGCGGGTTCCCCGACTTTTAGAGGGTTGTTTTATCGGATTGTTTCGCGGTTTGTTCATGACGGAAGAACCCAACCCAGTTCGTCTTTATTCTACACCCGTTTTCGGTCAAAAAGCAAAACGTTCCTTCGGGCGGTTAAAGCTTGCTGAGGCGGTCAAGATCATTCTCCGTTCCGATCACGACCATGATCTGGCCCGACTCCAGCCGGTCATCGGCGGACGGATTCAGATCGAACACTTCCTCGGGCTTCGTGACGCCTTTGACCGTTTTCACGACCTTTTTCCTCAATCCGATCAGACTGACGCCGTAGCGGGTGCGGAACTGGCTCTCACGAAGGGTCTGCCCGGCGAGAGCGGGAGGGACCGGAAGCTCCGAGATGCTGTAGCCGGGAACCAACTCCAGGTATTCCAGAACGTTGGGTGCGATCAGGCTGTGGGCCAGACGGACCGCGGCGTCCCGTTCCGGATAGATCACCCGGTTCACCCCCAGATTGTTCAGGATCTTCCCGTGTATCGGCGTCACGGCCTTGGCGATGATCTCCTTCACCCCCAGTTCCTTAAGCGCCATCACGATCAGGATGCTGGCTTCGATATTCTCCCCGATGCTGACGACGGCGGCATCCACGTTCTGCGCGCTGATCGACTTGAGGGCTTTTTCATCCGCGGCGTCGCATTCCACGGCATAGGTCGCAAAATCGCTCACGAGTTCGATCTTGGCCGCATCCCGGTCAATCGCCAGGACCTCGCAACCCTTTTTGATCAAGGTTTCGGCCACGTTGTATCCGAAACGACCCAGACCGATCACAGCCACCTGGCGCATTTTTTACCTCCTGTTGAATCGAAAAGCTGCATCTACCCGATCATCACCTTTCCTTCGGGGTAACGGAATCGCGAACGCTGGATGTAGGTCATTGCCGTAATCCCGATCACCACCGGGCCGATCCGGCCTAAGATCATGCAGAGGATCATCAGCGATTTGCCGAAATCGCCGAAGAGGGCGGCCAGACTCCGAGGTCCGCCGTCGCCGGTCGAGAGGCCGACCGTGCCGGAGGCCGAGGCCACCTCGAACAACGTTTTCTGGAGGTTCTGATGATCCGAGTAAAGCAGGACCAGCGTCACGCCCGTGACCAGAATCATCGCCAGACTGGCGAGGAAGAAGGCCTTCGCGACCACCAGAGGGGATATCCGGCGGTGGAAAAGCGTGACGTCTTCCTTGGCCCGCATCGTGGACCAGAGCGCGACGGCCATCACGGCGAACGTGGATGTTTTCACCCCTCCGCCCGTGCTGCCGGGCGAGGCCCCGATGAACATCAGGAGGACCAGAAGGTATAACGTAGGCGTTGTCAGCGCTCCGATGTCTACGGTATTAAAACCGGCCGTGCGGGCCGAAACGGATTGGAAAAACGAAGTCAGCAGTTGTTCTTTAAACGGCAAGGGTTGCAAGGTGGACGGATTCTGCCGCTCAAAAAGAAGAAACGCGGCCGCGCCGACCACAGTCAGGGTCAGGCTGGTGATCAGAACCAGCTTGGTGTGCAGCGACAGCCGGAAAACCTCCTTTCTCAGCCGCTGAAGAAGATCGTGATAGACCAGAAAACCCAGCCCGCCCAGAATCACCAGCATCATGACGACTCC
Source organism: Nitrospirota bacterium (assembly GCA_016198945.1). Lineage (GTDB taxonomy): Bacteria > Nitrospirota > Nitrospiria > JACQBZ01 > JACQBZ01 > JACQFA01. The sequence goes on from JACQHO010000103.1 coordinate 3,497, forward strand.
GTTGACGACCCAGTCGTTCCGGTAGGCGGTGAGATTGGATGAAAACAGCGAAAAACCGGCGTTGTTGAAGGCCGAGACGGAATGAAAAATCCCAAGGTAGAAGGCTTGCAGCGGCGGGTGGTCCAGTACGAATCGGAAGGTGAGAAGGACCGCTCCGATGAGCTCGGCCAGGATCGCGAACTGGAGTATTCCGATCGTGAACCGGATCAGTCCATCCAGGCCAAAGGTGCTTAAGGTTTCCTGGATCACGAGACGTTCCCGCAGCCCGATGCGCTTGCCCATCACGACCGCCATGATCGTTGTGAAGGTCATATAGCCCAGCCCGCCGATCTGAAACAGAACGAGAATGACGATCTGACCAAACAATGAAAAATCGGCCGGCGTGTCCTTCGTGATCAGCCCGGTGACGCAGATCGCGGAGGTGGCCGTGAAAAGGGCGTCGAGCGGCTCGATCACCCGGCCATCGGCGGCGGCGAACGGCAGCGACAGCAAAATGGTTCCGGCGGAGATCAGGAACGCGTATCCGAGCGCCAGAATCTGGGTCGGCGTCAATTGATAGGTTCGGATCCGTTCTGCGAAAGTGGTTTCTTCCATGGAGGGCGATTATTTTCCGGTCTCCCGCCGCTTGAAAAAAGGCTCCAGGAGGTCGATCGGGACGGGGAAGATTGTCGTCGAGCTCTTGTCGCCCGCGATCTCGGTCAGCGTCTGGAGGTAGCGAAGCTGAATCGCGGCCGGATTCTGGCTCAAAACCGTCGCGGCCTCGGCCAGCTTCTGCGCCGCCTGGAACTCGCCCTCGGCATGAATCACCTTGGCGCGACGGGTCCGCTCGGCCTCGGCCTGTTGCGCGATCGCCCGGATCATGTCCTGCGGCAGATCCAGATTCTTCACCTCGACGGCCGAGACCTTGATCCCCCACGGCTCGGTCTGCTGGTCGATGATCTGCTGGAGGTTGGCATTGATCTCCTCCCGCTTGGCCAAGAGGTCGTCCAGTTGACTCTGGCCGAGGACGCTGCGAAGCGTGGTCTGGGAGAGCTGCGAGGTGGCGTAGAGGTAATCCTCGACCTGGATGATCGCCTTCTGGGCGTCGATCACACGGAAATAGATGATCGCATTCACCTTCACCGAAACGTTGTCCCGCGTGATCACGTCCTGGGGCGGGACGTCCATGACGATCGTCCGGAGGCTCACCTTCGCCATGCTCTGTATGGCCGGAAGGACGATGATCAGGCCGGGGCCTTTCACTTTCTGGAACCGTCCCAACAGGAAGATCACCCCGCGTTCATACTCTTTGAGGATTTTAATGGAGGAAATAAGGAACAGGACGACCAGAATCAAAAGACCCGTTGAACTGAAGAACACCTGTGCCATGACGTTCCCTCCCCCTTATGCTTTTTGTGCGCGTTTTACGTGCAGTTTCAATCCCTCGATGCCGGTCACCTCGGCCGACTCGCCCTCTCGGATCGGCTCGGAGCTGACCGCTTCCCAGAGTTCTCCCTGGATCAGGAGTTGGCCTCTCGGATTGATCTCGGTCCGCGCGATTCCGGAGAGGCCGATAAACCCCTCGATCCCGGTGACCGGTTTTTGCTTGTGGGCCTTCCAGGCCATCCCGACCCCCAGCGCGAAGAACCCGGCCGTCGCGACGGCCGTGGGCAGGATCACCCAGAGGGAGATCTGCATATACGGCAGGTCCGTCTTAACCAGCATCAGCGATCCCAGGACCATCGAGACGACCCCGCCCACCGTCAGAAGGCCGTAGCTCGTCACCTTGATCTCGGCGATGAACAGGAGGATCGCCAGCAGGATTAACAGCAGACCGGCGTAATTGATCGGAAGGGTTTGAAAGGAATAAAAGGCCAGGATGATGCAGATTCCGCCGACCACGCCCGGAAGGATCGCGCCCGGGTTGGACAGCTCGAAGATCAGGCCGTAGATTCCCAGAAGCATCAGGATATAGGCGATGTTGGGATCGCTCAGTGCGTTTAAGATCTTCAACCGTCCGGTCATCGGGTTTTTTTTCAGCGCGGCCGATTTCGTTTGGAGGGTCTGTTTCCCGGCGACCGTCTCGACCGTTTTTCCGTCCACGGCCGCGAGCAGCGCGGTCAGATCGTCCGCGACGAAATCAATGATGTTCAATTTCAGCGCCTCGGTCTCGGTGGCCGAGACGCTCTGGCGGACGGCCTCCTCGGCCCATTGAACATTGCGGCCGCGCTTCTCGGCGAGGGACTTGATATAGGCCGCCGCGTCGTTCTCGACCTTTTTCTTCATCTCCTTGTCCATCTCGCCCCCGCCCATCGTGACGGGATGGGCCGCCCCGATATTCGTTCCGGGGGCCATCGCGGCGATATGGGCCGCCAGCGTGATGAAGACGCCGGCCGAGGCCGCCCGCGCGCCGACCGGCGAGACATAAATGATGATCGGCACTTCGGAGGCGCTCATCTCCTTGATGATGATTCGCATCGAGGTATCAAGGCCTCCCGGCGTGTCCAACTGGATCACGAGCGCCCCGGCATGATCCTTCGCGGCGTCCGCGATCACCTGTGCGAAGTATTCAGCCGCGACGGGGTTGATGACGCCTTCATACGCGGCAAGAGCGACCGTCGCGGATCCGGCCGGTTCATCGGTTTCTGCGGCCCGAGAGGGACGGGTCTCAAACGGGGATTCCATCCCGGATACGGCCTGGAAAACGACCGACGCCGAAGACAGGATCCCGACTGCGAAGGCGAGCCTTGAGACCGGCCTGATCCATTGGAAAGCGGACATAGATCCTCACGAATCCGGTTATGATAGTCCTTTTATCTTTGGGGTGTCAAGGAACGGGGGAGGCCCGAATCCCGCCCACAACACGAAAGTGTGACCTCCACGGAGGGGGTTGGGCCGGTTCGAATCACCCGAAAGTGTTATTGACAGTCGGGATAGATCGGATGTATTCTGGAAGGCAGGAATATCAATCCAGGTTACGGAGTGGGCCATGAGCCTGTATGATCGTTTCCGGTACCGTATGTCGCTTGAATGGATCAGCCTCTATTTTTGGACCTCCCGCAAGCTGGCAGGTCTTCGTGGAAGGCAGGCCTCCTGATTCCCATCCAACCCGATCGAATGTCAAAACCGCAAATAAGAATCAGGTCGTCGAGGGCGCGGCGGATTTCAGAGATTGTAAAAGCGCATTCACCCGCTGCTGTTCATGATCAGACAATGGAACTCCGGCGAAGCGGACCCGGTAATAAAGGCCGGTCAGC
>JACQHO010000099.1 GCA_016198945.1 Nitrospirota bacterium
CTGGATCGTGGGCGAACGAGCCAAACAGCGTTTGCTGACTCATCCCCAAACAACGGTTTATTCGGTCAAACGTTTGATGGGAAAGGGACTGGCGGATGCCCGGGAAGAGCGCAAGTACTTCCCGGTTTCCTTGAGCGAGAAACAGCCCGGCATCATTCAAGTCGAGATGGGGAAATACCGTCTGACACCGCCCGAGTTATCGGCGCTTATTCTCAAGGAAGTCAAACAGAGGGCGGAGGCATTTCTGGAGTCCACGGTGACCCAGGCCGTGGTAACAGTGCCGGCCTATTTTAACGACAGCCAGCGCCAGGCCACGAAGGATGCGGGACGAATTGCGGGACTGGATGTGCTGCGAATCGTGAACGAGCCGACCGCGGCCTGTCTGGCCTACGGCCTCCAGAAAAAAAAACAGGGTGTGATCGCGGTTTACGATTTGGGCGGCGGCACCTTTGATGTTTCGATCCTGAAAGTCAAGGAAGGAATCTTCGAAGTCCTGTCCACCAACGGCAACACCCATCTGGGCGGGGATGATCTTGACCAGCGGCTGATGGAATGGGTGTTGCGGGAGATTCAGCATGAATTCGGTCTGGATCTCCGAAGCGATGCGGAGTCGGTTCAGCAAATCCGACTCGAAGTGGAAAGGGCCAAACGACGACTGTCCGATGAGGATCTGACCGAAATTGTGATCCCGGTCAGAGCGGGAACGGTTTACCGGCGTCCGTTTAAACGGGTCGAACTGGAATCGCTGGTCAAGGACCTGGTCGATTTGACGATCGGCCCGTGTCGGCAGGCCATGGACGATGCGCGCCTGTTGCCGGAAGACATCGACGAAGTCGTTTTGGTGGGCGGTGCGACGCGCATGCCGTTGGTTCGTCGCACGGTTCAAGCGGTCTTTCATCAAGAGCCTCATTGCGAGATCAATCCGGACGAGGTGGTCGCGCTGGGTGCCGCCGTGCAGGCCGATATCCTGGCCGGCGGAATCCAGAATATGCTGCTGTTGGACGTGACGCCCTTGTCACTCGGGATTGAGACGATGGGTGGTGTGATGAGCGTGCTGATTCCGAGAAACAGCACGCTCCCGACCAACGCCAAGGAGCTTTTCACCACGTTTGCCGACGGTCAACGCTCCGTGGACATTCATGTCTATCAGGGCGAACGGGAACTGGTCAAGGATAACCGCAGCCTCGCGCGGTTCCAACTGAAAGACCTGGATCCGTTGGCGGCCGGGATGCCGCGGATCGAGGTGCATTTTACCATTGATGCGAATGGGATTCTTCACGTCGGCGCAAAGGATCTTCGAAGCGGCCGGGCGCAGACGGTCGAGGTGAAACCCTCCTACGGCCTCAACGACGACGAGGTCGCGCGGATGATCGAAGAGTCGTTCAAGTTTGCAAAAAGCGACATGGACGCCCGACAGTTGATCGAGGCCCGCAATGAAGCCGCGACGATCCTTCGTCATACGGAACGGGCTTTAAATCAAGGGGGGCGACTCATCAAGCCGGACGAACGGGATCGCATCGGAGATCGGATGACGGCGCTTAAAAAAGCTGCGGAGGGCGATGACCACCGTCTGATCCGCGAGCGAATGGAGCAACTGGATCAAGCCACGGTTCATCTGGCCGAGTCCCTGATGGAATCAACCTTGCAAAGCGGTTTAAAAAACAAGAAACTTTCAGAATTGCCCTAAACCGGTCGTGCGGAACGCAGAGGTTTTTATGGAAACAAAAATTGGAGATGTCTTGAAGAACAAAACGACCGTCGCGGGAGGGAACGGCGCGCGCAAGAAATACAAGGTGACCTTCCTGCCGATGAATGTGACGGTGGAGGTGGATGAATCCCAGTTCCCGTTGCAGCACGACGGAAAGCCGGGTTCTCTCCTCGACATCGCGTTGGCTCATGGGCTTAAGATGGGCCACAATTGCGGCGGAAACTGCGCCTGCACCACTTGCCATGTCGTTGTGAAAGAAGGCATGGAACACCTCTCTCCCATGCAGCAAGATGAGGAAGATCGTCTGGATATCGCCGAGGGGCTGACCCTGTCTTCGCGATTGGGCTGCCAGGCGGTCGTCCAAGGCGACGTCGTTGCGGAAATCATGGAAGAAGGCGAAGCCGGTCACTAAAGAAAGCCGAAAGGATCACGCATGGAGTTGGATTGGCAGGACGCGGAAGAGATCGCGCTGCGATTGTTTGACCGGTACCCGGATCTGGATCCCCTGACGGTGCGCTTTACCCAGATGCATCAATGGGTGACGGAGCTGTCCGAGTTCAAAGGCGATCCCAAGGCATCCAATGAAAAAATACTGGAGGCGATCCAGATGGCCTGGTACGAGGAATATAAAGCGGCTCACGAATAGACGGGCTTTACCAAGTGACCACGGAATCGGAGGAAAGAATCAGATCCAGCATTCCTGAGTAGTTGACGGCTTCAAACCTCGAAGCGACCCCCCGTAATCGAGCATCATCTTCCAGAACATAGATTTTGGCCGGCAGGTCCGGTTGCAGCCGAACGGCCTCCTGTATCAGCAGGATGGATAAATCCTGCCCGGACCCTTTCGCCTGTTTGGCGATGATCGTCAGGGCTTCCGGTTGGTTGGTTTCTTTTAGAATATGAAGGATGCGACTCACTCCATGCCTCGGTTAAAAGATGATGGATCGGCCGGCCTGGCGAAGGAGGTCGGCAATTCCGTCC
>JACQHO010000100.1 GCA_016198945.1 Nitrospirota bacterium
CCTTTTTAACCCCGCTGTCGCCGCCCAGACCCATCCGCACCTCCACGACCGTATGGGTCCCCGGAAGATTATACAGTTTCAGAACATACGAGCCGGTCGTGATCAGAAACAGGATCAGCATTCCGTACCGGACCGACACTCCCAGAGCGGCATGGGCTCTGGAGAGCCCTTTCGCCGTAGGGGGGATGGCGGCATCGGCCAGGGCCCAGAACGCCCGCGCACCGGAGAGGATCAGCAACGGCAGAAGATAGTAGACATGGCGGGCGCCCTGGGTCTCGAGAAAATTGGTCATGAAAAACAGGGCGACGATCAGCGTCCCATTGACATAAGCCAGCGCCCGGTCCCGAACCATCCACAACAGTCCCAGGGCGGCCAAAAGGGAGACGACCTGGAGATTTTCGAGAATGAGAAGGTTCGTGTAATAAACCCAGGGATCGTACAGGGGCTGGAGCCAGAGCGGAACGAGGGCGATCTGACTCACACCGCTTCCGACCGGCATCCAGCTTCGATTCAGTAGGTACCGGCCGCTGAGCTGGAAAAAGACCATCAGACCCAGCAGGCCCACGACGGTCCAGAGATGATGGTCCTTTAACCAGGACAGGTCTCTCCGCTTCATAAAAATCAAACCCAGAAAGAGGGCCGGTACCAGGAACGCCGAGCCCTCCCAGCTTAAATAGGTCAGGATGTATGCAACCAGCCCCCCGTACAGCGGACGCCATTGAACCTCTTTGGACTGAACCGCCCGGTAGAAAAGAAAGGTCGTGAGGAGGGCGAAGAACTGGACCTGGGACGGGTATCGGGCATAGTGAGACATGTTGATGGCAAACGGCAGAAACGAGAAAATCCCGGCGGCCAGGAATCCGACCCGCTCATCAAAAATGCGACGACCGGCATAATAAAGAAGCAGGATCGTCAGCGTCCCGAAGAAGACTCCCGGAAACCGGATGGCGAATTCATTGAGCCCGAAAAGAAGGATCGAAAGGGCCATCGGGTACGGCACGATCTCGCTCGTCGTCGCGTACTTGGGCGGCAAATCGGGCGACAGCTTCAGGATCGGATAGCCGTATGTCAGGGTCGAGTGACTGACCAGGGCCATCGTGACCTCATCGCCTCCCAGGGGCTCGTAATCGATATTCTTTAATCGCAGCAGGAATCCTCCGACGAGGATCAGGATCAGCAGGCCGAGCGACAGACGACGGAAAGTCAGATGAAAGGCGGCCGCAAGCCGTTCCAGGCCCGGGAAAACCGACCGGACGGTTGCGACATGTTCTTTCGCATCGCCACGAATCGCGATCGGGAGAAGCTGCAGCCCGATCAGAAGCGCAAGGCTCAGGAAGGCAAACCGCCCCTGATAGGAATAGGCCGGGTCAAAGCGGACGTCATACCCCAATAGAATCACCCCCGCCAGCACGAGTCCGGCCCAAAGATAGGCCGGTCGCTGCGCGGCGAGCGCCGGAAGGCGTTCCGATTTTTTCCGCGAGGACGCCAGAACCCCCATTCCCCACCAGAGCCCAAGCATCGCCGCGGCGCCGAGCGCCATGCAGGCTCCCCGCTTCAACTCGTGTTTGATCCCATACGAGTCCGGGGGAGCCGCCTCGACGATCTGCCGGGTCAGGCCGACCTCCTCCGGCGTCGTCATGGTTCCGATCGGCTGAACGGGCGCCCATTGCGCATCATCAAAGGTCCGGGAGGTCCATCCAGCGGTTTCACCGAAAGAGGACGTCCAGCCCTCCGGGGTCGCAAACCATCGCTCCCGGCCGGCCGCATTCAGCATGACGCCGTCCACGAAAAAGGCCCGGTTGGAGCGCTCTCCGAATGCGGCCACACCGATCACGTTTCGACCCTTTCGCAGAAACGGCGTAATGTTGACCATGTCCAGCGTCAGCTGTTTTGCGGTGATCGGCTCCTTTGCGCCGATGAACGTCTCGGTCTTTCCGATCAGGAGGCCGTTCACGAAGAGGGAGTAACCTTGCATCGCGGCGATTCGGACCCAGGTCTCTCCGACCCGGTCGGGCGGCGTGAAGGACAAACGGGCGTAAGTCATCATCGACGACGGAGAAGGACCCCAAACCCACCGGCCTTTCATAGGCGCGGTATAAAGCTGGAAGGGATAGTCCGTTGTACTGTTGTCCTTCGGCTGCGGAAGACCGATGACCTTCGCCTTTTTCCAAAGGTGGTCGTCGAAATCGCTCTGGTACCATTCCGGCCCGCCATCGATCTGTTTTTCCCGGTAGGGCGCCGTCTTCCAGGTTTCATCCGAGACGATCGAATAGGTTTCTCCCTGCCAGTCGGTGTATTTCCCTTCCACCGCGATCCGGCTGGTGCCGGGATAGGTCTGCCGGTGGGTCGCCACGGCGATCAGATTCGCTCCGGATTTCAGGGCCGTGCTCAGATCGATGAAATGGGTCGTGCTGGTGCTGACGTTATTCCCGACCCCCAACGAGACGCCGTTCACATAAACTTCATCGCTGTCCAGCGCCATGACCTTCAACCAGCCGTGCCGTACGGGACCGGCCAGATAGATCTTTTTTCGGTAGTAGCTCTGTCCGACTTCCCCATCCGGATACGTGATCCACGGGGCCTGCCAGGTCGGCCGGTAGGTGATCGGGATGGGGTCAAAGAAGACCTGCCAGAGGAAATAGCCAAGCAGCGCCCCGTACAACGACACGATCAGGACGGAGGCCCGGAAGTCCCGTTGGCCGAACAACATTTGAACACGCCGGATCATACGCCCTGCAGCCCTTTGTAGGCGTTGAAGTTGATGATCTTTTTGACCAGCTGAAAGGACTTCAATGAATGGACATACATCTCTCGCGCCTTGGTGAACTCTTTCTGGCGATAGTAGCAGTGGCCGAGACCGCTGTAGAGATCGGAGCGGATCAAGGGTTCGGCCACCGACAAGAGCAGGCCGCTGTATTCCCGAATCGCCGCTTCTTGGTCGGTGTGGTTGACCGTAAACAAGGCATGCGCCATGTAAAAGTGCGGCTCGATTTTTCCTGGCGAGAATTTGAGCGCCTCCTGCCAGTCTGCAATCGCGGCATGGGGATTTCGGCTCGAAAATTTCGACAGCCCCAGCGCCGACAGGGCCGCCGCCGCCTTTTTTCTTGCCGGCTCAAGGGTCGGATCGAGCGCCAGCGCCGTCCTGTACTCGTGCAGCGCCTCCAGAGGTTCCTGTCGGGCCATCCCGTTGTCGCCCAGGTAGAGATGGGCCTCCGCGCGATCCGGACGATGGGAAAGATAAAACGCGGCCCCGCGGTTGTGCAGATATCGCGGATTGGTCTTCAGATACGATGCCCACCACGCGGCCCGATCATATCGTTCAACGGCCTTTTCAAACGCCCCCTCCGCCAGCCGGTGATCGCCTTCCAAACGGTTGTACTCCGCAGCCACGCTTCGCCAGCCCAGCCCGATGATCATCAAAAATGCGAAGACGCCGCAGAGGAGTCCGTCCCGGATCATCGTCCGCCGGTTTCCGTTCAGGCCGGCTCCGATCTGGATCAAAAAACCCGAAAGCAGCGCCCAGTACCCTCCGATGCCCACTTGGGCGATGCCGGTCAGAGCAAGACCCGCGTTGACCCGCTCCAGAAGACTGTTCGTCGTCAACGGCTCGTCGTTCGGCGTCGTCGCGGCGTTTCCCTGAAGATAGGTCTGGCTGAAACCGGCGATGCCGGTCTTCTCGGCGCCCTGTTCGACGGCCGCATCCAGAATTTCGGGATGCGCAAAAACCAGGCTTCCAAAAAAGTAGACGGCCAATAAAACGCCGGCCGCTCCCATAAAAAAGAGCGCCCTCCGGGAGAACCGAAGCCATAAAACCGCCAGCGACGAACTTCCGAGAAGAAGGCAGGCCGTGCCAAACGAAAACAGTCGAAAGGGATTCGTAAGGCCGTCGCTCAGGGAAACCCCTCCCCATAAGGGAAAGGCGTGCCCTTTAATTCTTCCCTGGAGAGGGGTGGCCAGCCAAAAGACGAAGGCGCCGAGCACCAAGCAGAGCGAACCGAGCCCGACCAGGAAATCGGCCGTTGAAAGACAGCGGACCGCGGCATGGAATTGATCGAATCGTCTGGAAAGCCGGTTCAGCATTGCGTCTCGTTAAGCGCCTTGACCGCTCATGGGATCTGTCCGGAAACGGCTGTTCCGCTTCAGACGGTCAATCAAAAGGAAGAGCGAGGAAAAAACCAGCAGTTCGTACAGGACTCCCCAAACATTGTCGAAGCTCAGAAGTTGATCCAAGTTTTTATGTCGGACGCCGTAAAACAGGGTGACCGGCGCGCCGATTCGCTCGGAATAAAATGGATAGAAGGGATGGATCCCGTAGGCGGGATGGAGGCCCAGAGCTTGAGACGAAAAAAAATCGATGAGATCATGGGAGCCGATCAGGAAAAAAGCCATGGCGGTTCTTTTCCAAAACGACGCCGGCCCAAAGGGCAGCGCGCCGAAGAGGAGCGAGGCCAGAACCAGGAACAACAGACTGTGAGTGATTTCACCGTGGATGGCATTGAAACGGTGATACCAGACCCACCCGATCACAAAATCCAGATCCGGCAGGTTGGATAGAAAAGCAAAAAAAACTATCCGCTTCAGATCCTTATGGATTGGAAACCGGGAGGACGTTTTTGACGTCAGCACATGGATGCAAAAACCGGCCAAGGAATGCCCAACCGTGGACGCCATGGATGATCTATTTCCACCGATCGAAACGCCGGATCTTATTCATAGGTCATCTTCCGCCTCTCCAGGAAGGAGATCTGCTTTGCCTGGATCCTCCGGTTGCTTTTGCGGCGATCCGGAAACGAAGGTGGAACCGATCGCCGTCGCCGTTCGAGAAAAACCGGATGGTAGCTTTTCCTCAAATAACGGTATAATTCCCGATCATCCGTCGAGCCTTCCTCCCGGTCGTCGACCGCCATCATCCGGTGATAGATCACCGAGATCCCGTTCGCCAGGGTGGACCAATCAAAATTCCCCTGGATACAGGCCTTTGCGTTCACTCCCAATCGCTTCGCCAGTTCCGGCTCCTTTAAAAGCGTCAGGATGCCTTCGCCGAGTCTCTGCCAGTCATGGTCTTCGACCAGGAAGCCGTTATACAGATGTCGCAGTCCCTTGGCGGATCCTTTAAAAGCCACGATCGCCTTGCCGGCCGCCATATAATTGAGAAGTTTCACGGGATGGCCGGGGCAGGCCGGACGCGGGAGAACCGCAATATCGGCCGATGCAAGGCAATGGGGAAGATCCTGCAGGTGGCCGTCCTTCATCCAGATGATATTCTCGGCCATGCCGAGGCCCGCCGCCATCTCACGATATTTTTCAAGCACGACGGGGTTCACGATGTTCGGATAGATCGCGAGCAGCGCTTGAGGTTCCCGAGCCGCCGCCTGCTGCATGGCTTTTAAAAGATAATCGACCCTCTGAAATTCATCGAGCGTGCCGGTATACAGAACGATCGGCCGGGATCCGACGGGATAGTGACGGCGGATCCAATCCGGATCGGCATCCTCAAACATTTCCGGATGGATGCCGGCCGGCACCAAAACGACCCGGCGGCTCGGGATGCCGCGCCGGGCCATAAAATCCCGGAGCTCCTCGGATACCACGGTGATCGAATCGGCCGTAAGGGGCACCAGGTGATCCAGCCACCGGCCGATCCACTTCGCCAGGGCCTTCGGACGAATGAACCGGTAGCTGGGAAGCTCGTCGCTCATGATATTGACCGCATTGTAAAGCAGCGGCCTTCCCGTCAGAAGTTTCGCGGCATATCCGATCAGGGCCCCCTCATAATTATGGGCATGAATGATCTCGATCCGCTCGTTCCGAATGACGCGAAGCAGCTTGACCAGAAGGAGGAAATCGAAGATCGGCCGCTGCCAGAACGGACCGACCCGAACCGGGTTGTGCAACCCGAACCCGGCGGCCCGATGGATCCGCACGCCGGTCACGGGAATGCGTTGCCCGTTGGGATGCGTCACGATATGAACGTCATGCCCCAGACGCGCCAGGGCCTCGGACATTTCACGGATGCTGGCGGGAGAGCCGTGATTCGCCGGGAAGGGGCAGGCCGCCACCATGGCCACCTTGAACGCTCTGGTCGTCGGATGACTCACTCCATATACCCCAGGCTTTTGAGCCGTTCGCTGACTTTTTCATTTTCCTCGGCCGAATAAACATACGCTGCCTCTTCGGAAGGCGCCGTTTCGGCTTCTTGATATTGAACCGGGCGCATCGCGAGCTGCGCCTCGGTCAAACCATCTTTCAGCACCGAGCCGTCCATATCGGTCGGCACGGGCCGGTCCAGAAGATACAGCACCGTCGGCGCCACGTCCTGAATCCGCGCACCGGCAAGCCAATGCCCTTTTTTGACGCCCGGGCCTTTGACCGCAAAAATCCCCATCTCGCGGTGGCTGCCGGAGCGATTAATCATGAAGTTGGATCGCTGCATCTCCCGATAGGATATTCTTTCCACGGCCAGCCTGCCGGACGAAGCGGTCGTCGGACGGCTGAGATACGCATAGCCTTGATCCAGATTCCACTCGATGATCAGATCCGGCGCCTTGTCCAGATGCGGTCCTTGATAGATCTCCTCGCGCCGATACGCCTTCCGGACGACCGGCTGCCCGGTGTCCGGATCCCGCCAGGACTGCAAAAGGTCGATCACGGACTGCCGGACCCGCTCGTAGTCGGCCCCCGGCTCGACGATTCCGTCCGGATCCCTTCCCTTCAGGTTGATCCAGAGATTCGGATAATACGGGGTCTCCTCGGAATAGACCGTTGTATTCTTCCAGTCCAGGATCGAAAACCGAAGATGCGATTCCAACTTCATGCCCATCCCTTTTTGCCTGAACCGGATCCGTCGAATCATCGGCTTGGGGAGGACGGTCCGGACCCAGGACTTGGCGGAATTGAGCAGCTTCATCTGAATCCGTCGAAGTCGGCCGCTCAAGGAGGTCGAGCGGAAACGGAGAAGACCTTGCTGCTCAAGCCAGCGGTTGAGATGGAGGATCTTGTCGCTCGAACCGCCCACGCCGTGATCCGAGACCAGCATGACCGTCGCATCCTTCGGGAGATGATCCAGAAGCTCGCCGAGATACCGATCCACGCGTTGATAGACCGCAAGAATGGGATCCCGTGTCTTTTGTGCCGTAACGGGATCGTGATGGGGCGAGGCCGGGTCATGATATTTCCAGAAATAATGGATGCAGGCGTCGGTTTCGCCGAAGACCAGCATCATGCAGTCCCACGGCTCCCGCTTTAAAAGATATTCGGCTGTCGCCCATTTCCGATCCACCGACGCTAAAAGAGCCGCGACCGACTGGTCGATACGGCCTTTGGCAATATCCCTCGCGAAATCGGCCGACGTGACATATCCGCCCATCGCCCCGTTCAATTCCTCGAACAACTCCGGGGGAAACATGATCCGGGAGTCGTTCACCGGCGCGTCGAACCCGCTGATCATCACCCCGTTGACCGGCTCCGGGGGAAAGGAGACCGGCACGCCGACCGAGGCGACCCGCCGGCCCGCATCGCTTAAGATTCGCCAGATGGTCTTCGCCTTCCGGTCCGCGGCGTTGATGATATCGATCTCGTAGGTTCCCAGTCGACGCTGGGTAAAATCATAAATTCCATGCCGCCCCGGATTTTTCCCGGTCATCATTGTGCTCCAGCCCGGAAAGGTCATGGGCGGCAGGGTGGATTGCAATTCGCCACTGGAGCTCTCGTTCAAGTATCGGCCGAAATTTGGAAGCTTGCCTTCCTTGACCCAGGGATGAATCAGATCAAAGCTTCCCCCGTCCAGTCCGAGAATAAACAGCCGGCAGTCGTTCCAAGGTCGGGCGTTGTCCGTCGCCGCCGTCATGAGCCGTTCCATGGATTAGTCAATGTAACCGATATCCTGCAGCCGCTTTTCAACCTTGGCCGCATCTTCATCCGAATAGTTGGCCTCGTCCGAATCGCGATCCGTCTCCCCGGCCGCCTTTGAATACCGGACCGGACTGGCCGTGAGATGCCCCTCCTTCAGACTTTCCGTGAGCACCGTTCCGTCCATATCGTCCGGAACGGGAAGGCCCATCAGGTGCAGCATCGTCGGAGCCACGTCAAGAATGTCCGCCCGGGCAAGAGTTTCGCCTTGTTTAAACGCCGGCCCCCGAAGCAGCAGGATCCCGTCGAGCCGATGGGTCCCGCTCCAGTCCACGCCGTAATTCAACCCGTCCAGATATGCCACGACCGGCTTATCGGCATCGGCCGCCACGCTGGCCTTGAGGAAGAACCCGGGCTCGTCCCACCAGGAGAGGGTCAGGTCGGGGGCTTGATCCGCATACGGACCCGTGTAGATTTCATCTTTCCGATAGACCTGCTTCAGCACCGGCCGGCCTGTTTTTGGATCCGGGAGCTCGTGCAGTTTCTTCACCAACTCGTCCATCGTCTCTTGATACTCCCATCCGGGTTCGACCGTTCCCTGCGGCCACCGTCCCTTCAGGTTGATCCAGATATTCGGGCAGAAGGACAGGACTTCATAGGCAAAGGCCTTTGTCTGTTTCCAATCAATATCCGAAAAAGCGGTGTGATACGATTCCCACTTCCGTCGAAGACCCGGCAGCCATTTGGCCAATGCGGCCTTTTGTCGGGGCGACAAATGCTTGCGCAGCATCCCGTCCGCCTGCCCGACGGCGGTGCGCAATAACCGACCCGGAGAAAACCCGCGATCCCCTTGGTTTTTAAACTTCAACAATCCGACCCGGGAGAGGTATCGGTTCAAGTAGAGCACGCGCTGGCTGATCGCCCCGGCGCCATGATCCGACATCACGACCACATCGGTCCCTTCCGAAACGGCATCCAGCAGCCGGCCAATCTGCCGGTCGATCGTCTGGTAGATCCGGAGAATGGCATCCCGATATTTTTTGGCGCCTTCCGGATCGAACCAGGGATGGTTCGGGTCCATATAATGCCAGAAATGATGCTGAACCTGATCCACCGAGCTGAACATGACCATGGTCACATCCGTCGGGTACTTTTCCATCAAATAAAGGCAGGCCTTCGTCCGCTGCGCCTCCAACTCCTCCCATTCGTTCAAAACCAGATCCCGTATCTCGTCTGTCCGCATGTATCCGAGATGCCGGATGTCGAGATGAATTCCGCCGATCGCCCTCCGCAGCTCCTCTTTCAAAAAGGGAGGATGCATGAACTCGGACTGCTCGTCCGGGGCATCCATTCCCGAAATCATGTAACCGTTGACTTTTTCGGGTGGGTAGGTCATCGGGACGTTGATGACGCCGACCGTTTTTTGGGCCGAGCTGAGCATCGTCCAGATCGTCCGGGCTTGTCTCGATTTCGCATTGGTATACTGCATGCCGTACCCGTCCGGCTGCGGCTCAATGAAATGAAAAAGCCCGTGTCGGCCCGGATTTTTCCCCGTCATGAACGAGGTCCAGGCGGGCGCCGTCAAGGGCGGGATCGTGGATTTCAGCGGCGCCCGCACGCCCTGATCCAGAAGTTTGGAGAAGATCGGGAGCTTGCCCTGCCTGGCCCAGGGAAGGATGAGGTCGAACGTGGCGCCGTCCACGCCGATGACAAGCAGTTTGGGTTGTGTGGAGTGCTTCTCCATTCGATTCCGTTTTCAACCCTTCTTCCGGAACACGATCCGGGCCGGGACCCCGACCACGGTGCAGTTGTCCGGCACGTCCGTAACCACGAGCGAGTTGGCTCCCACGATCACATTGTTTCCGATTCGGATCTTCCCGATCACCTTCGCGCCGGCCCCGATAAACACGTTGTCTCCCATCACAGGCTGGCCCCCCTGAAACGCTCCCCCGACGGTGACCTCTTGATTGACGGTCAGATTCACGCCCGCCTTGGTGCGGGGAAGAAAAATCCCGGAGTAGCAGTGAATCACGAATCCTTTCCCGTAATCGGCCCGAACCGGGATCGTGATTCCGAAGCAGATCACCATCAGCGCTTTAAGTGGAAGGTAGACCAGGGTCAGGATCTGCTTCAGCACGGGGATCTTCAGCAGAAAAACCCACCGCCCGAACCGGTAAATGATAACGGCCAGGGATCCCGGCAGCAAATAAATGAAGACCTTCCGGCTCAGCCAGCCTTTGTTGGCGGCGTACAGGTCCCGTTTCCTCGCAATGTCCGCACGAATCGTGTCAAACATGGGTCCGCTCGGCTCCGGCCCTGTTCATGGGCCGGCCGATCTTTGATCGAGCTTTTTCCGGACCAGATCGGTCACCACCGCCAGCGTTTCAAAATTGTCCGTTCGGACCTCGTGCGGTTCCACCGTAATCCGGAACTCCTCCTCGATAAACGACACCAGCTTGAAAAGTCCGAGAGAATCGATGATGCCGCCGTCGATCAGAGACACGTCCCGCTTCAGCTCCATCTGCGCATGGTCGTGCATCAATTCCTTCATGATATAGGTCCTGATCTTCTCTTCGATCATTCCTGGATCCATAAACGCCGCGCCTCCTTGCGTTGCCGTCCATCCCGTCGCGATTAAACCGCTTCCCCCGCCAGCACCTTTTTGTCCGTCTTTCCGGTTGAGGTGCGCGGCAGGGCATCGCAAAAATCGATGATCTCCGGAATCATATAATGGGGAAGTTTTTGGGCGCAATGGGTTTCGATCTCGGCCCGCGTCAAGGTTGCGGACGGCGAAGGAACGATCACGGCCCGGATCCGGTTTCCCACGGCCTCATCCGGAATTGCAACGACGGCCGCCTCATGCACCCGGGGATGATTGACCAGAACCGCCTCGATCTCCCCCAGCTCGATCCGGAACCCGCGGCTCTTGATCATGTGATCCCGTCGTCCGAGAAACAGATACTCCCCCTTTTCATTGATCGTCACCCGGTCGCCCGTGCGGTAGGCGATTTCCGAGCCGCCGCCCGTTGCAGGGCGACGGACCAGCGCGGCGGCCGTAAGATCCGGATGCCCCCAGTACCCCTTCATCACGGTCGAACCCCGAACGAAAAGGTCCCCCGCCTCGCCTTCCCGGATCGGCTCATCATTTTCATTCACGGCAAAGACGTCCGTGTTGGCGCAGGCCTTCCCGATCGGGATGGGCGTCGTCTGCGTCTCCGGAATTTCGCCGACCGGATGAACGGTGCAGACGTTTGTTTCGGTCGGTCCGTACAGATTGTACAGCCCGGCACGGGGAAGCGCGGCCGCAAGCGTCCGGAGATACTTGACCGGAAAAACCTCGCCCGCAAACAGAACCGCACGCAGACCGGCAAGGTCAAACCGACCGAGATCCCCGTGCTGGAGCAGTTGAATCAGGGCCGACGGCACGGAATACCAGACCGTAAGGCGATGATCCTGAATGAACTGAGCCGCCTGGACCGGGAAAAGGGTGACCGCCTCCGGAACCGGAAAAACTGACGCGCCGGCCTTGAGACTCGCAAAAAGATCGAAGACGGACAGATCGAAATGAAGCGGGGCATGATTGGAAAGACGATCCTCCGGCCGGACTTGAAAATAGGTTGCGGCCCAGTCCACAAAGGTCATCGCATTCAGATGGCTCAACATTACGCCTTTGGGCCGGCCGGTCGAGCCCGAGGTGTACAGAATGTAGGCCAGGTCGGTATTGATTGTCGGAAGGTCCGGACAACCGTCCTTGACCGATGCCTGGGCTTCCGGCCAGTCCAAAACGCGGACGGACCGACCCTCCGGCAATTCAAGGGAGGCCGCCGAGTCCATGAAAAGACAGAGTCTCAGCGGAGCATCTTCACAAAGGATTTGCGCCAAAACGGTTTTCTGTCTGGACGCGGTCAACAACACGCGGATGCCGCAGTCGCGGATGATGTACGCCGCGCGTTGAGCCGGACTCTTGGGATCCAACGGAACATAAACCGCCCCGGTTTTTAAAATTCCGAAGACCGCGACCAGGGTCTCGACCGATTTGGGAAGAAATATCCCGATGCGATCCCCCGGACGGACGCCCTCCTCCCAAAGCAGCCGGGCCATCCGATCGGATGACCGCTCAAGCTGCCCGTAGGTCAGGCGCGCGCCGCGGCAGACGATCGCCGCCGCATCCGGATTTCGGACCGCTCCGGAGGTTAAATAATGCTGGAGCAAATAATTCCCGGTCATCTGCTTGGCCATCGTTTAAAGACCCAACCAGCCCGCTATAATCTTCTTCTGGATTTCGGATGTCCCGGAATAGATCCGGCTCGGGATCGCGTCCCGCAGTTCCCGTTCCAACTCGGATTCCGTCAAATAGCCCCGACCGCCGAAGATCTGGACCGCATCCAGACAGGTTTGAATATAGGCGTCGCCGACATGCGCCTTGGTGATCGAGGCCTCGAGCAGGGCATGTTTCCCCTGGCTCTTAAGCCAGGCTGCCCGGTAGACCAGCAGCCTTGAGGTTTCAAGCCGGATCCTCATTTCAGCGACTTTGTGGGACACCGCCTGAAACTCGCCGATCGTCTTTCCGAATTGTCGTCGTTCCCGGGCATAGGCGACGCACCGTTCCAGAATCCGTTCCATCGCGCCGACATGGCTCGCCGGGATGCCGCACCGCTCGAGCTCCATCGCGCCGGTAAAAATCGCAGGCCCGTCTCCCGCCTTTCCGAGGAGGTTTTGGGCCGGCACCTCGCAATCCTGAAAACTCAATTCGCCCAGCGGCGAGCTGCGCAGCCCCATCGTTTCCAGCGTCCGGCCGACCGTTAGGCCCGGCGCGGCGCGCTCAATTAAAAACGCCGTCACGCCGACCGGCCCCGGTGGTTCGACCGCCGCGAAGACGAGATACAGACCGGCCACTGGGGCGTTCGTGATCAGGGTTTTTGAGCCGTTCAAAACATATGCGGCTCCTTTTTTAACGGCGCGCGTCTTCAGGTTAAACGCATCCGACCCCGACTCCGGCTCGGCCATGGCGATCGAGCCGATCATCGTCCCGTTGCAGAGTCTGGGAAGATATTTTTTTTTCTGATCGGGGGTTCCGAAAAGAAGCAGCGGCATCGCGACGCCCCAGAGATGGGCATGCATCGAGAAGACGAGGCCGTTGTCCCGGCATCCGTATCCCAGGCCTTCCAGCGCATAAAAAACGCTGACCATGTCCAGGCCGCGGCCGCCCCACTCGGAAGGGATCGGAAGCCCCAGGATGCCGAACTCGGCGCACTGTTTCCAAAGATCCCTCGGAAACTCGCGCGTCTGATCCCGCTTGGCAAGGTCGCCGTTCAAAGCGCTCTTGGCAAAATCAAGCACCGACTGCCTTAACTGACGCTGTTCCTGTGTAAACGAAAAATCCATCTTCCAATCATTCTTTCCAAATCCCGGCCCGTTCCGGATGGTAACGCGATCCAATCGGAACCGAGTAGAGGTCCGGATTTTCGTAAAACCGCTCACGATCCTGTTGACGATTCAGCAGCTTCCGGATCTCGGACACGGACGGCGAGGGCTGTCTCTCATAGATCCGCCCTGCAAACACATCCGTGATCATCTCCTTGTGGCGTTGGTGAGCGAAAAAGGCAAAGGTCGTCGGCTGCTCCCAAAACAGATCAATGGCGTCCTCCAGAACATCGGCGCCCTTATCACAGGAGATCTGGTGGTCGGCAAACGGATTGACCTGATCGCGATGGGCGCCCCCAAGATAGGCCTTGATCGCCGGCGCTGCGAACTGGGCTTCCCGCATTGCGACCGTCACCCCGAAAGAAAATATCGGATCGATAAAACGGTGGGCATCCCCGATGCAGATAAACCCCTTGCCGCAGAATTCGCTCACCTGATAGGTGTAGTCCGGAATCGCATGAACCTCTTCGACCAGCTTGATTTCCGGAAGGCGACGCTTGAGCACCGGATGCAGTTCCTGTAGTTCCCGGACCAGGAAATCACGCTTGCTTTCCTTCTTCTCCTGGAAATAGGCCGATGGAACGACGACCCCGACGCTCACGACGTCATCATCGAGCGGGATGAACCAGGCCCAGTGGAATTTCTTTTGATAGAAGATGAGCGTATTGTCTTTATAGTTGTCGCGGCTGCCGCCCTGATCCCGTATTGCGCCGGTCACCTGGGAGAAAATTGCAATATGCTTGACGTGGTTGCCGATATGCTTGGTCCCCGTCACGCCGGCATCGGCCAGGAAGGTCGCCTGACCCGAACAGTCGAGAATGACCTCCGATTCGATCTCTTGAGTACCGCCGGCGGCCATCCGGACCTCCACGCCCCGCACCGAGCCGTCATCGTTCCGGAGCGGCCGGGTCGCCCTGCCTTGGAGAAGGTCCGCGCCGCGCGCGACCGCCTCGTCGAGCATCATTTTATCGAATTCGCTGCGGCGCACCTGCCACGTGTCCGAGTCATGGAGGTTCCAGTTTTCATCTCGCCCCATGACCGGAACAAACCAGGTGCCTTTCGGACTGTTGCCATAGACTTTGACCCCCTGCTTGATTGGATGCCTGCGTCTGACCATCTCGCCTTCCAGACCCAGATCCCGCAGAACCTTGCCGCCTGCGCCGGTCAAGGACTCGCCGATGTGAAAACGCGGAAAGGATTCCTGTTCGACGATCAACGACCGGATGCCTTCTTTGGCCAGGAACATCGCGCCGGCCGCGCCGGCCGGTCCTCCGCCGATAATGACGACATCCTTCTTCTTGGGCCCTTTTTGGTTTGCGGCGGCGGAAGACTGGATCTCTTCAAGTCTCCGGCCCCGTGTCTCGAACCCTTTGAGGCCGAGAAGAATCGCCGCTACGGCGATCGGCGCGGCAGTGACCAAAGCCGCGATACTAAGGCCGGGCCACAGGGTGACCACGGCGGCAATGAGAGGAGGACCAACGATCCCGCCGAACTTACTGCTGGCCGAAGTGACCCCGGCCCCAATACCCCGCAGATGCGTGGGATAAACTTCGGCGCTGTAGGGCAGCAGCGTCGCGATCACTCCGCTGCTGCAGACAAGCAGTCCCATTACAAGCATTATCAGCAGACCGGTGTTTTTAGCGAGATCACTGCCGATCACGGAAAACCCGACCAACACTGTGGCGGTTGCCAGGCCGAACATCACCATGCTTTTCTTGCTGCTCCAGTGACCGTAAAGCCAAGACACGATCAGGATACCGGGAATGGCGATCAATGCGGATCGCGCCAGGATACCATTGGATACCCCGGCCGAAAGGCCCATCTCTCTTAAATTACTCGGAAGCCAGGTGAGGAAGCCCCAGTTGACCAGCCCCCAGGCCAACCCGAGCAAAACGAGACTGAGGGTCTGACTGCGATAGACCCCGAGGAATAACCGGGACAGACTGGTCAGATAATGCTCTTTTTGATGGGCGGCGACGGACCGGGCTGTAACCTTTTCCTTCTCCACCGTGACACCGAAACTCTGCATCACATCGCGGGCCTCGTCGGACCGACCGTGCATAAAGAGGTATCGAGGGGACTCCGGAATAAAGCGGTTCAACGCGATGACAAGAGCGCCGGTCGGAAGATTCAGAAACCACAAAACCCGCCAGTTAAACTGGGGTTCGAATACGGCCGCCGCCCCGCTCGCCGCGAGATAGCCCCCGACCGTCCCCAGACCGCCGATCAAGACCGTGATCCAGCCTCGCTGCTTGGCCGGCATCGTCTCGGCCAGAAGCGCGAAGACGATCGGCAACAGACCCCCTGCCGACATCCCCATCAAGAAGCACATCACCAGGTTCCAGGAGAAAGAAGGCATTGCCCCGCAGATGGTCGTTCCGATGAACATCAGCGAGGCCATCAGGATCGCGCCCCGACGGCCGAGCCGATCCGCCAGTATGCCCCAGATCACCGAGCCAATGGTCGTGCCGGTCAAAGCCACGAGCGGGAACATCGCCACCTGGGAAGCGGTCAGCCCGTACTCGGCCCGGGAGCCCGGGACGACAAACCCCAGCGTGGCCGGCTTCATCACGTCCACGATGAGCGCGGTGCCGAGCACCGCCACCAACCGCCAGTGGGCCGCCGTGAGGGGCGCATCGTCCATCGCACGGATATGAAACGCTTCTCCCACATCCGTGGTCGGCCGTCCAAAATCCCGCGGAAACAGTCCATACGCGGCCAGGCCGATTCCGCCAAGAATCAGGACCATGCCGACCAGCATGATTTGAGACATCGGCATCCCGGCCATGCGATAGCCCATGTCGCCGGCAGTAAAGTAATCCGGCAGATGCATGATGACTCCGGCCACCATGATGGTAGTCCCCAGCCAAAATGCGACCGGATGATGAAACATGACCCTGCCCGATGAATGTTTCTTAGATTTTAAGAAATCCATCTTCATCCCTGACTGGTTTAATGCGATACAATTTCAGATCGAATCTGGTCAGACCATTTTCCCCGTACCGGGCATTAGGCGATGATCCATCTGGCCCTCGGTCGCTTTCAGGATCGCCTCCAGGTCGACCTTGTCATACCCGCCGCTCAAGAGAACGATCAGCCGCTCGCGCAAGAGCGGCATCTGTTGGGACATGGCAAAAATATTACCGACATCCTTGTTCTGCAGAATGTGATACCAGTTGTAAATCATCTTGAAGATGCGGC
Organism: Nitrospirota bacterium; assembly: GCA_016198945.1. Lineage (GTDB taxonomy): Bacteria > Nitrospirota > Nitrospiria > JACQBZ01 > JACQBZ01 > JACQFA01. The sequence goes on from JACQHO010000100.1 coordinate 16,474, forward strand.
CCATCGGATGGCGGATTTTCATTTCATAAGGCTTCAGCCGCGCGGCGCTGAAATCCCCCGCGGTGAAAGCCTCATGAATCGCCTCGGCCGCGAACATCCCGCCCCGCATCGCGATCGTCACGCCGGCCGAGAAGATCGGGTCCACAAACATCGAGGCGTCCCCGACCATGACAAAACCATCGCCGACAAACGAGTCGCTGATGTATGAAATGTTCGAAATCACCTGCATCTCGATCATCTGTTGCGACGAACCGACCCAGTCGCGGATCCGGGGGCAGCTTGCGATCGCACGGTTGAAACGCGTCTGCGGGTCCGGCGCTCCAAAGTCATGCTTCAGATCCACGACCGCCCCGACGCTCACGATGTCATCCGTGAGCGGGATGTACCAGATCCACCCGGCGTCGATGGTGTGGATGTCCGTCATATAGGTGTTGTCCTGGCATAAAACAGGGTCTTTCAAAATCTCGATCGTCTCTTGGCGGCGGGCGCCCTTGAAATGCGTGAAATAGGCGACTTTGGATAGTTGCGGATCTCGCTTGTGCCAGCCGAGCTTCCGCGAGATTAAACTGGAGCGGCCGGTGGCATCCACGACAATGGACGACCGGATCGGTCGGGCCGCTTGACCGTTGGGGCCGGCCGACACACCAACGGCCCGGTTTCCCTCAAATAAGACGTCCTGGACGGTCCATTCCTCCCGAACTTCGACGCCGGTTCGGCGCGCATGATTCAAAAGGATCTCGTCGAAGCTCGCCCGATCGACATGATAGGCATACGGGCGCTGGAAGTACTCGGGATATTCGCCCGTCAAAAGGGCGATGTCCTGGGGCGAATTAAACATCGCAAAGTTCACGCCCTGTTTCACCACAAAACCCTTCGCTTCGAGCTTCGACGTGACTCCGAGCTTGTCCCAGATGTCCCATAACGCCGGCAACAACGATTCGCCGATATGGAACCGGGGAAACCGCTCCTTTTCAAGAAGCAAAACCCGGTGTCCCTTTTGAGCCAAAAACGTGGCCGTGCTGGACCCGCCCGGGCCTCCGCCCATGACAATCACATCAAACTGTTCAGCCTGCTTCATGCTTTTCTCCCTTCATTAGCAAGTGCACCGAATGAAATTGCGGCCGGGATCAACCGGTATGACTCGAAACCGCATAGCCCCGTGCCTTTTTCCGAAGCGGTTCGAGCAGTTCAAAGGGAACTTTAAGCCGGCCCTGTCCGATCCCGAGATCAATTCCCGGTTTGTGGGCTCCGTGGAAATCGGATCCGCCGGAGGGCAGGAGATGGTGTTTATCGGCCAGCTCTTGATAGTACCGCGCCTGGTCCGGAGAGTATGTGCTGTAGATCACCTCGATCCCATCAAGGCCGATCCCCGAAAGACCGGCGAGCAGCGGATCAATCGCAGCCGTGGTATCTTTATACAACGTAAATGGATGAGCCAGGACGGCCACACCGCCCGCCTCATGAATCGCGCTGATGGCCTCCTGAGGGCTGAACCGGAACTTTTCGACATACCCCGGCGCCCCTTTTTTCAGATACCGCTCAAAGGCCTCTTGCATCGAGGAGACATACCCTTTCTGAACCAAGACTTTCGCAAAGTGCGGACGCCCGACCTGTCCTCCTCCGGAAGCGGAGACCACTTCATCATAGGTGATCTTCAGACCCTGCCCCTGAAGTTTCTCGATGATCTTTGGGTTTCTTTCCCGACGAGCCTCCTGCAGACGGCGCAACCGGCCGCAAAAACCTTCATTCCGACGGTCCACGAAAAAACCCAGAATATGCATCGTGCCGCCGGAATGGTCCGCGCTCAACTCCACCGATGGAATCACTTCGATGCCCAGGCGCTCCCCTTCGGCCACGGCCTCATCCAGGCCGTCCACGCAGTCGTGATCCGTCAGCGCCATCGCCCGGAGGTTTTTTTCAGCGGCATACCGAATCAATTCCAGAGGAGTCAGGCTTCCGTCCGAGGCCGTGCTGTGGGTATGGAGATCAATCCACCGATCGTTCATGGTGCGCTTTTCCGTTTTTCGCGGGATAGGGTTTCGGGCAGGTATCCGAGCTTTTCAAGAACGTCCAGGATCTTCATCGCCGAGGCTTCAGGCGTCTCCCTGTCGGTTTCAATCTGGATATCGGGATGGAGCGGTTCCTCATAGGGATCGGAAACGCCGGTGAAGTGGGGAAGATTTCCGGCCAGCGCCTTTTTATAGAGCCCCTTCACGTCCCGCTCGACCAGAACATCGAGGGGGCATTTGACGAAAACCTCGACAAAGTCTTTGATCGTTTCGCGGGCATGATCCCGACTTTCACGATAGGGGGAGATCGCAGCGACGATCACGATCACCCCCTGTCGCGTCAAAAGCTGCGAGACAAAGGCGATACGACGGATGTTGGTCATCCGGTCTTCCCGGCTGAATCCCAGATCCCTACAGAGATTCATCCGGACGACATCGCCGTCTAAAATTTCAAGCCGCGTGATCCCCTCTTCCCGTATCTTGTTTCCCAGTAAATGGGCCAGGGTCGTTTTTCCGGCAGAGGGCAGTCCGGTCAACCAAATGGTTACGCCTTTAAATGACATCTTCTTCTCCTGATCGGGATTCAGTCGTTGAGCGAAACCGTCTTCCCTTCCATGTCCGGCGGAACCGGCAGATCAAAAAGCGTCAGAAGGGTCGGGGCCATGTCCATTAATTGAAGGCCGGTCCGTTTACGGCCTCCTTTCGACCGCTTGAGATCCGCCATGACAAAAATTCCATGCTCGGCATGGTTGGCGTCGTCCGGGCCGGTATCGTTCTCGAAGGTATGGATCGTCCCGAGACCCACGCTTCCCACCGAACGCCAGTAGAGATTTCCGAAGTAGGCGATCAAATCCGGCGCGATGCCCCGCACTTCCGGATAGAGTTCTTCCGGCCGATGGACCTTGGTCCCGATCGGCTGGCCCTTTTCATCCGTCAAGGCCTCAAGTTTCGTGATTAATTCAGTTCGGACCGTTTCATAATCTTTCGGATCGATCACGCCGTGCGGCTCACGCCCCTTGACGTTCATGAAGATCCTGGAGTAATAACCGCCCTCGCCCCAGGCCTTCGTCTCGCGCCAGTCCACCGAGGCCTTGGAAATGGGTGTCGGGCCCGCGGGATCCTGCGCCAGTTTCAGATAGCCTTCCCGTCGAAACCATTCGTTGATGCAGATCCCGCCCTCCATCTTCTTCGCCCCGTGATCCGAGACCAGGAAAACCACCGTATCGGAATCAACCAGGGAAAGAA
>JACQHO010000105.1 GCA_016198945.1 Nitrospirota bacterium
ATGGACGGCCAGCGACAGGATGCGGGCATGGCCGAGCCCCTGGGTAAGAGGAATCCAAGCTGCCCCGCCGTCGCGGGATTTGTAAATGGCATCGTTTGTGGCGATAAAAAGAATATTGGAGTTTTCAGGATTGATCACGATCGCCGTGACGGCAACGCTCTTGCCATTGCAACCCGGGAGCGAGAGTCCCAGTGCCATGAATCCGACCAGGGCGCTCAACCAACCCAGCCGGGATCGATACAGGCCGCGCGCCTTATAGAAGACCACGAAGAAAGGACCTCCCTGACATTGAATGAAACGGGAATCACTATAGTGGATTCGGTCGGGTGAGTCAAGCCGCTTCAATGAACTTTCCTCTTGACTTTTCCAGACAATATGCTATCTTTGGACCATCCCGGATTCAAAGAGCGGTTTGGTATTAAACCGAAACAGGAGAAGCGTTCTGCATGACGACCGGCCGTCGGCGATGGATGGGTGTTCTGGCCTTGGCGGGCGCCCTTCTTTGGGCTGTTCCGTGGATTCATCCGGTCGGCTGGAGCCAAGAACCCCCGTCCGCGGAAGAAGAACCGCCCCCTGCCGATGAATCCATCGCGGACGAAACAGCCGTTCCCTCCGATGAAATCCTCGCCCCGTTGGAAGAAGCCGCCCCTTCTCCTCCGGAGACGCGGGTTGTGCCCCCGCCGGAGACTTCGACCCATCCCAGAAAATATACTATAAAAGAGGGGGATACCCTTTGGGGCATCTCGAACACCTATTTACAAGACTATTTCTTGTGGCCGAAGCTTTGGAAAAATAACCGGCAGATTTTGAACCCGGACCTCATTTATCCAGGAAACGTCATCGAACTTCCGGGGGAGGAACCGATCCAGGAAACCGAACAACTCCCGCCCGCCGCCCCGCCAAGGATGGTCGAACAACCGGCGCCGATGGAGGCCGAGAAAACGATCGAGGCGGAACTCCCAAAAGAAGCGGCCGCCCCGTCGGTCATCCCCCTGGACAAAGCGCTTCTCGCATCCAGCGGTTATATCCTGAGCGGTCAGAAGCCCGCGGGCATTGTGATCGGCGCACGGGACAACCGCGAACTGATCGGCCAGAACGAAACGGCTTACCTGATGCCCCAGAACGGATCCCGTCCCCAAGTCGGCGACCGATACACCCTTTACCGCGTCATTCGAAAAGTCCATCATCCGAAAACCGGGAAATATATGGGCGACCTCATTCGCATCCTGGGACTTGCGGAGGTGACCGGCGCCAAACCCGACGAAAAAACCGTGTCGGCCAAGGTCATGGTCTCTTATGACTACATCCAGAAGGGCGATCCGCTCATGCCCGCCCAACCTCCGGAGGAATCCTCCGAGGACACCGCGGCCGCCTCGCCCTCAGACAACGCGCTCATGGGTTTCATCGTCGAGGTCAAGGAGGATCGGGTTTCGCAAGCCCAGCTTGATGTGGTCTACTTGGATCGCGGCCGGCAGGACGGCATCCGTTCAGGAGACCGTTTTACGGTCGTTCGTGACGGGGAAAAGACATCCTTCTTCTCGCCCGGAAAAGGCGCCCGGCTTCCCAGCCGGATGATCGGAGAACTCCAGGTCATTGCGGTTCAGGACGCCACCGCAACCGCGAAAGTGATCCGGAGCACGGAGGTTATTTACAAAGGCGACCGCTTCGAAACAGGCTCCGGCCCCTGATTCCCCGCCGCTCTTAATTCCGCCCAATTCATTAACATTGCTGTTGACTTGATCGATACCTTGTGGTAAATTGGAGACTCTTTTTCCCAAAGTTTCCGATAGTATAGAATTGGTCCGCAAATGATTTTAACACCTGGGGGAAAGGTGTATGAAAATGAACGGCGCACAGATCTTTGTCGAGTCTTTAAAAAAGGAAGGCGTCAAAGTCATTTTCGGCCTTCCCGGCGGAGTGGTCTTAAAGATCTTCGACGTGTTGTACGATTATAAAGACCCCGCCCTGGTTCTGACTCGGCACGAACAGGGCGCGATGCATATGGCGGAGGGTTATGCCAAAGCCACCGGAAAACCGGGGGTGGTGCTCGTGACCTCCGGCCCGGGAATGACGAACACCGTCACCGGCCTGGCGGACGCCTACATGGATTCGGTTCCCCTCGTGGTTTTTACAGGACAGGTCTCGACGAACCTGATCGGAAACGACGCCTTCCAAGAGGCGGACAACGTCGGCATCAGCCGTCCCTGTACAAAATACAATTACCTGGTCAAAGACGTGAACGATCTCGCCCAGACGATCAAGGAGGCCTTTTATATCGCAACCACGGGCCGACCCGGTCCGGTCCTGGTGGACATCCCCAAAGACGTCTCGATGAACCAGACCGAATTCAACTACCCGGAAAAAGTTTATATCCGCGGTTACAATCCGACCTATGAAGGCCATAAATGGCAGATCAAGCAGGCGGCCGACGCCATCTTGAAGGCCCGGCGGCCGATTATTTATGTCGGCGGGGGCACGGTTTTCTCCAACGCCTTTGAAGAACTGCGGGAATTCGCCGATCTGACTCAGATCCCGGTCGACATGACGCTCATGGCGTTGGGAAGTTTCCCGGCCACCCACCCGCTTTCACTGGGAATGCTCGGAATGCACGGCAGCTATGCCTCCAACATGACGATTCACCACTCGGACCTGATTGTCGCAATGGGATCGCGGTTTGACGATCGCGTGACCGGGAAGGTATCCGAATTCGCCCCCCATGCCAAGATCATCCATATCGATATCGATCCGACCTCGATCCAAAAAATCATGGATGTGCATATCCCCATCGTGGGCGATGTGAAATGCGTCCTGAGAGAACTCAACCAGCATCTCCGGACCTCCGTGAACGGCCAACGCAAGGAAGAGCTCAAACCCTGGTGGAATCAGATCGGTGAATGGCAGAGGAAACACCCGCTGACCTACACCCAGGAGAAAAACCAGAAGATCAAACCTCAATATATGATCGACCGGCTGTACCAGCTCACCAAGGACCAGAACCCCATCGTGGCGACCGATGTCGGTCAGCACCAGATGTGGGCGGCCCAGCACTTTAAACTGGACCATCCGCGGACCTGGCTGACGTCGGGCGGCCTAGGCACCATGGGGTTCGGTTTTCCGGCCGCGCTTGGGGCGCAACGGGCCTTTCCCGGCCGGCTGGTCCTAGGCATTGTGGGCGATGGAAGTTTTCAGATGAATCTTCAGGAGTTGGCCACCGCGATGGACCACCATCTTCCGGTCAAGATCGCGATCGTGAACAACGGCTATCACGGCATGGTGCGTCAATGGCAAGACCTCTTTTACAATAGCCGTTACTCGGCCAGTTGCCTTGGGAACTGCCCGGATTATGTGAAGCTGGCGGACGCCTACGGGGCAATCGGCCTTCGCGCAACGAAACCGGAGGAGGTGGACGTCGTGATCAAGGAGTCCCTGAAGATCGACAAGCCCGTCCTGATCGATTTCCAGGTGGATCCGATGGAGAATTGTTACCCCATGATCCCGGCCGGAGGGGCCAACAACGAAATGATTCTGGAAAACCCCCCGGAACTTCAGAATAAGGAAAAAGAAAAAACCGGGGCGAAAAAAGCCGGAAACGGCGAAAAGGAAGGGGTCTTGACGGCCTGAGGCCGTCCTCGAGACCTATTAACATCTTAAATTTGAGATCTGAGATCCGATGGAACATATCATCTCGGTCATGGTCGAAAACAAGTTCGGGGTGCTGTCTCGCGTGGCCGGTTTGTTCAGCGGGCGGGGATTCAATATCGAGAGCCTGTCCGTCGGGCCTTCGATGGACCCCACCGTCTCGATGATGACGTTGGTCACCCGGGGAGACGACCGGATTGTGGAACAGATCATCAAGCAATTGAACAAGCTGATCGATGTGATCAAGGTGGTCGACTTGACCGAGGGCGCTTTTGTGGCACGGGAAACGGTTCTGATCAAGATCAATGCAAAGGGGGAGGACCGCGCCGAGGCGTTGCGAATCACGGATATCTTCCGGGCCCGCGTCATCGATTCCACGCCCGCCACTTACACCATCGAGGTGACGGGCGACACCAACAAGATCGATGCGATCATCAACCTGCTGAGGCCGCTGGGCATCAAGGATCTCATTCGAACCGGACGAATCGCGATCGCACGGGAGGAGATCAAGGCGGCGGTTCAGGAGAAGAGTCCGGATAAAAAACGATTGGAATTGAAATAGGAACGCACCGGGTTAAAATAAAAATGGGGAATCGGGTGATGAAAATTTATTACGACAAAGACGCCGATTTGAAACAATTGAAAGGCAAAACCGTCGCCGTGATCGGTTATGGAAGCCAGGGCCATGCCCACGCCAACAATTTGAAAGACAGCGGGGTGCAGGTCGTTCTCGGACTGCGGGAGGGACGATCCTGGCAAAAGGCCGAGCGGGCCGGATTCAAAGTGGCGCCCCCGGCGCAGGCGGCCAAAATGTCGGACATCGTCATGATCCTCACGCCCGATGAACTGCAAGCCGATCTGTACCGCAACGAGATCGCGCCGAATCTTCGAAAGGGCGGTTACCTGGCGTTTGCCCACGGCTTCAATATCCATTTTGGCCAGGTCGCGCCCCGTCCGGACCTCAATGTTTTCATGGTCGCGCCCAAGGGACCGGGCCACCTGGTGCGGTCCGAATACAGCAAGGGCAGCGGCGTGCCGGTGCTTCTGGCGATCCATCAAGACCCGTCAAAGGACACCCGCAAGATCGGCCTCGCCTATGCCAAGGCGATCGGGGGAACACGGGCCGGCGTAATTGAGACCTCCTTTCGCGAAGAATGCGAAACCGATCTGTTCGGCGAACAGGTGGTGCTCTGCGGCGGTCTCACGGCGCTGATCCAGGCCGGGTATGAGACTCTGATCGAAGCCGGCTACGCTCCCGAGATGGCCTACTTCGAATGCCTTCACGAGGTCAAGTTGATCGTGGATTTGATCTACGAAGGGGGCATCTCAAACATGCGTTATTCCATCAGCAACACGGCCAAATTCGGGGATATCACCCGGGGCCCGCGAATCATCACGGATGAAACGCGCCGGGAAATGAAACGCATCCTGGACGAAATCCAGAGCGGCAGGTTTGCCAAGGAATGGATACTGGAAAACAAGGCCGGCCGGCCGGTTTTCAATGCGCTGCTGAAGAAGGGCGAGACCCACCCGATCGAAGAGGTGGGCGGCGCGTTGCGGGCGATGATGCCCTGGCTGAAGAAAGACCGGCTGGTGGATCAGGATAAAAATTAACCCGAGGTCTCTCGCCGCATCGTGGCCAAAGAACAGTCCCCGGTAGTTCGCGAACGGTTGCCGTTTTTGATCGGTGTCACTCTTCTGACGGTCGCCGTGGCCTTTCTGAAGATGGCCTGGCTGACCGTCGCCGTCGCCGCGCTGGCCCTTCAGACCTTCTGGTTTTTCCGGGATCCCGATCGGATCATTCCCGCCGATGAAGGTTTGATTGTTTCCCCTGCGGATGGTAAAATTATCGAAATAACTGAGGCCAAGGAGGAGCGGTTTCTAAAAGACCGCGCGATCAAGGTGAGCATCTTTCTGAATCTGTTCGACGTTCATGTCAACCGGATCCCCTGCTCCGGCCGGATCCGCGGAATCCACTATCAACCCGGCAAGTTCCTGGCCGCGAACAAGGACCTGGCCTCGACCGAGAATGAGCAGAACGCGATCTTCCTTGAAACGCCGTCCGGCGCCCAACTCGTCTTCGTCCAGGTGGCCGGACTGGTGGCGCGGCGGATTCTCTGCTGGGTCAAAGAGGGCGATGCGGTCGAAAGAGGCTTCCGGTTCGGAATGATCCGGTTCGGATCCCGGACCGATCTGTTTCTCCCGCTTGGAACGAAGCTCAAGGTCAAGCCGGGGCAGAAAGTCAAAGGCGGTTCCAGCATCATAGGAGCGTTCAAATGAAAGACTATCGACGCGGCATCTATTTAATTCCAAATTTACTGACGACCGGAAATCTCTTCAGCGGGTTTTACGCCATCATCGCGGTCTTTAACGCCGAATACCTGCATGCCGCGATGGCGATCCTCGTGGCGATGGCGTTTGACGTGTTGGACGGCAAGTCGGCGCGGCTGACCAAGACGACCAGCCGATTCGGCGTGGAATACGACTCACTGGCCGATGTGGTCTCCTTCGGCGCGGCTCCCGCGTTATTGATCTATTCCTGGGCCTTGAGCTCCTACGGACGGATCGGCTGGGTCGCGGCCTTCCTCTTCCTGGCCTGCGGAACGCTGCGACTGGCGCGGTTCAATGTCCAGGTCGGATCGGTCGAGAGCAAACATTTTATAGGGCTTCCGATTCCGGCCGCAGCCGGGGTGATCGCCTCGCTGGTCGTGCTCGACCATCATATCCTTCGGATGGGCGCCGAGATCAAGCCGCTTCTGATTCTTGGATTCATGTATGCGCTGGCGTTTCTGATGGTCAGCACCTTTCACTATCGCAGCTTTAAGGATTTTCACCTCCGGGGCCGCAAGCCCTTTCATGTGCTGGTTTCGGCCGTACTGGCCTTGATCATTCTGGCGGCCGAGCCGCAAATCTTGTTATTCGTCCTGTTTGCGGGCTATGCGCTGTCCGGCGTGGTGGAGCGGCCGGTAACCGCCTTGGCGCGGAAAATGCTCAAGCGGCCGGCGCCGACTTCGCCTGCGAACCAGCACCACGACGCTTGACAGGTCGAACGACTTCCTGACATAATGCTTTTCAGTAATGGCTGTGAAGAGGAGTAGTAGGTCCGGCAAATTTCACGGACTGAACTCGCCTCGGAGCCGCGTCGGTGAACGAAAAGTATTCGGCGCCGCCTCGCCCGCGTCAAGGGCTAATGAGGGTTCTCCGGCCGCCGGGCTTTTCAGAAGCCGGGAACCAAATTAGGGTGGTACCACGGAGGCAGCAAGCCTTCGTCCCTGCGTTGCACCGAAACGATCCGGTGCGGTGGAGACGAAGGCTTTTTTATTAATTAGACAGGAGAAATTCCATGACACGGATGATTCAAATCTTCGACACCACGCTGCGGGACGGCGAACAGTCGCCCGGCGCGAGCATGAACGTGGAAGAAAAGGTGCTGATCGCGAAGCAGCTCGCGCGGCTCAACGTCGACATCATCGAGGCCGGATTCGCCTTCAGCTCTCCCGGTGATTTCGAGGCGGTGAAACGGATCGCGCACGAAGTCGAAGGTCCCGTGATCGCGAGCCTGGCACGCGCCAAACCGGAGGACGTGGACCGCGCCTGGGAGGCGCTCAAGGGCGCGCCCAAGCCTCGGATTCATACCTTTATTTCGACCTCCGACATCCATCTCAAGCATCAGTTCCGTCTGACACGCGACCAGGCGCTCCGCCGTGCGGTCGAAATGGTCGAGCGCGCGCGAGGCTACGTCGAGGATGTCGAGTTCTCGCCGATGGACGCGACCCGTTCGGATGAAACCTATCTCTGCGAGGTGCTGGAGGCCGTGATCGCGGCCGGGGCCCGTACGGTCAATATCGCCGATACCGTCGGCTATGCGATCCCGCACGAGTTCGGAGCGCTGATCCGTACGATCCGCGAGCGGGTGCCGAACATCAACAAGGCCGTGATCTCGGTCCATTGCCACAATGATCTGGGTCTGTCCACGGCCAATTCGCTCGCGGCCGTCGCGGAAGGCGCCGGCCAGGTGGAATGCACGATCAACGGGATCGGAGAGCGGGCCGGAAATGCCTCGTTGGAGGAAGTCGTGATGACGTTACGGACACGACGGCGTCTCTTCAATGCCGATACACGGGTTCACACCGAGGAGATCACGAAAACGAGCCGGCTGGTGAGCAAAATCACCGGCATGATGGTTCAACCGAATAAGTCCATTGTAGGCGCC
>JACQHO010000114.1 GCA_016198945.1 Nitrospirota bacterium
GGGGAAGAGGAGTATAGAGAGCAAACAGGTTAAAAAAGAATTAGTGCTTTGAGAAAAAGGAGGCAGTTTATTTTGGCTGGGAGGGAGATTGAGGTCTAAGAAGAAACTAGGGCAACGCAGTTTGAGGGACAATGAATACAATGGCAAAATACAATGCAACAAAATATCATACGACAAGGATGCTTCTAATTGCTCAAAAAACATGCGACCGTGCCACTGCTAATCCCGAGGAAAGCATTTCTGGAATACTCCTATCGGTCTTTGCCTTTGAGTGCTTTCTAAATGAATTTGAGGATGTAGCCCAATCGAAAATATTACCAAGTGACCCTAAGAGACTTCAGATCCTGTCGGATTTCTTGACTTCGCTTGAGAGAGCAAACGCCAAAATTCAGCTAAAAATCCAGGCGATCTATTCCATCTTGGCGCACAGACGCATTGATTTTGGCTCATATCCTTTTCAAGATTTAAGTATGTTAATCGCAATACGTAACGCTCTGGTCCATCGGAAACCAGAGAAGTTTAACTGGGATCCTGCAAATCCAGACAATGAATCTAAACCACATAAATTTGTTGCATTTCTAGCTGATAAGAAGGTTATAAATCGCCCCTCGCAAACACAGCCAGAGGTTTGGGATACCGATGTCTTATGCCCAGAAGTTGCAGCCTGGGCACTTCGTGTCGTGAAATCTGCTATAAAGAAAATTTTGGGAGAGATCCCCAAAAGTCGAGTAAAGTTCGTAATGAAATTCCTCTTGCATCAAATCGTTAAACAAAAGAGAAGATAGAACAGTAAATGAGGAAAAGTGGACAGATTTTTTTCTTAAAGCTGGCCGCGTGCCTGAAAAGGTGCCTGTCACCTTTTGGAGCGTAAGTGCGGGATTTTATTCAAAGTGGATTTCATTAATCGGCATCCCCCGTGAACTCGCGGCGGCGTGCGTTGGGGTGTTCGATGACACGAAGGGAAACGTAGATGGATCATAGTTATTTATTACTCAAGAGTATCCATATTTTTGGCGCGATTATTTTTCTTGGCAACATCATCATTACCGGCTGGTGGAAGTTCATGGCGGATCGGACTCGCGATCCGAGGGTGATTGCCTTCGCACAGCGGCAGGTGACGCTCACGGACTTTGTGTTTACGGGGGGCGGGGCGGCGCTCGTGTTCGGAGCCGGTATGGGCAATGCCGTGCTCCACGGCATGGACTATCTTGCGATCCGGTGGATGGCCTGGGGGCTGGGATTGTTTACGGCCTCGGGCGTCATTTGGGTGACGATCCTGATTCCGATCCAGATCAAACAGGCGCGGATGGCCCGGCACTTTGCGAACCAGGCCGCCGTTCCCGAAGGCTACTGGCGGTTGTGCCGCTTGTGGAATATTTTTGGCACACTGGCAACGGTCCTGCCGCTGATCAACCTTTACTGGATGGTGTATAAGCCGTTTTAATGCGGCGATATAAATTTTAGGGGCCAGCAATGTTTATCGGTCATTTTGCGGTCGGGTTTGCGGCGAAGAAGGTCGCCTCCTACTGGATTGACCCCAATCTGCCACCATGCTACAATTGTGGCATTTGAAGGGAGGATGGAAATATGCCGATCAAAGTCGCCACCAATATCCGCTTGGAAGCGGAGCAGATCAAGCAGCTTAAACGGATCGCGGTTGAAAAAGGGGCCAGTCTGTCCAGGCTCTTCAAAGAGATCATTGCCGATTATCTGGAACGGGTCAGTACGCTCTCCGGTAAAGATTGGAAGAAAGACCCGTTCTTTCAGATCGGCACGAAACCCGGCCGTTCCGGAGAATCGATGGTTTCGGAACAGCATGATTACTATCTCTACGGAAAAGGCCGCCGATCCTCGTGAAATTCTTTATCGATACCTCGGCCTTCTACGCCCTCGAGGACGCCGACGATCGGCACCACGATGAAGCCCATTCCATCCAAGAGCGGTTTCGGGTGGAACGGCCAATGCTCTTCACCACCCATCATGTTCTGGACGAATCCATTACGCTGATCGGCTCCAGGCTTCAACCCATTCGCGCGGCCCGCTTTGCCCGGCAGTTGTTGTCGAGCCGAGTGATCCGTTTGATTCGGACAGATGAGCAAACCGAACTGGCCGCGCTCCATGTATACGAACGATTTGGCGATCCGCGCATGAGCTTTACGGATTGTTTGAGCTTCACGGTGATGCGGGCCCTGGGGATGACGACCGTGTTTGCCTTTGACCGTGACTTTGAACGGGCCGGATTCAAACTTCTTCGCAGCGAGACCCGTTAGCAAGAAAATGATCACCCTTTATCAACATCCCGTTTCTCCCTTCTGCATCACGACCGAGGCGATTCTGAAATTCGCCAAGGCGGACCACCGGGTCGTCAATCTTCCTTATTCCGACCGGCGGATTATTGTTGAGAAGAGCCAAGGACGATCCTATAAGATTCCGCTGTTCGAAGACGGCAAGACAATCGTCTGGGATAAGACGGACTTCGGTCAGGAAGTCGCGCGGTATCTGGATGAAAAATTTAAATTGGGTCTGTTCCCATCGGAACTGGAAGGCATTCAGGAAATACTGGCCCGTTACATCGAGGCCGAAGTGGAGATGACCAGTTTCAAGTTGAACGACATCTACTGTGAATCCTGGTTATCGGATCTCTACGACCGAACGATGTTCCTCCGCCACAAAGAGCGGAAGTTCGGCGCGGGCTGCATTGCCTCCTGGCGCGATAAAAAGGACGACCTGCAACGACAGCTGGATGCGCTTTTGACGCCGCTGAATCAAATGCTTTCACGGCGTCCGTACTTGATCGATGCCCGTCCTCGTTTTGTGGATTTCGACCTGTTCGGCATCATCGGCAACTACCTGTTCAGCGGTCACAACAAACTTCCAAAACAGTTTGGCCATCTTAAGCGATGGTATGAGGGAATGTTAAAACTGGGTTGAGGCCCCGTTAACGAGTTTGCGGGTCGTGCATTGGGGGGGCAATGACTCGAAGTAAGAGAGGTGACAGGCACCTTCTATAGTGTAAGTTCAGGATTTTATTGAATGTGGGTTTCATTGATCGGGGTCTCTCACAAACTCGTGTCGGGTCGGCTTGGGGTGTTAAGGCGTTTCTGAAAAGCCGGCTTGACAGATCCGCCCTGTTGTATTACAATGTAACACATGAAGAACGTGGTCACCATACGGCTCGATAAGGATCTGGAGAAGATGCTCGATCAGGTCTGCCGTCGGTCGCACCGCAACCGAAGCGCAGTTGTTCGTGACGCCCTCCAGCGCCAGCTTTCCATTTTGATGTTTGAGCAATTGAGGCGGCAGGTGATGCCCTTTGCCGAGGCGAGAGGCTATCTCACCGACGAGGATATTTTCAAAGAGGTGTCGTGAGGGTTTTCCTCGACACCAACGTTTTGGTCGCGGCTTTTGCCACACGCGGTCTGTGCGCCGATGTCTTCCGACAGGTTCTTGCCGAACACGAGCTGGTGACCGGTGAAGTAGTGCTGGCGGAGCTTGAGAGGGCGCTCGAGCAAAAGTTGGGATTATCCGAGCGCGCTGTGGATGACGTGATTGCACTGCTTCGCCGCTACCCCGTTCAGCCCAAGCCTAAAAAGATGCCTTTAATTGCTGTCCGCGATCCGGACGATCTTTGGATACTCGCCTCTGCCTTGGCTGCGAGAGCGGATGTTCTCGTCACGGGTGATCAAGATTTGCTGGTTGTCCGAGATCCTGGAGATATTGTAATTACCAATCCTCGCGGTTTCTGGGAGATGTCAAAGAAGCAGCGCAAAAAGTAGGTCCATCGATTTGCCGAACCCATCCCCGACCTCGCGGCGGCGGGGAATAAAACTTTGATATGCTGCGAATGGTTGCATCTTACAGGCAGGTAAATATGGGACAGCGGCATTCCATTGTAAACACGCTCGTTCTTCTGCTCCCGTTTATTATTGTCTTTGGTGTGGTTTTGTCGGTCTTGATTGTGAATACGGCCCCCATCTTCTGGAGGCTGGGTGTGCCGACCTTCTATGGGTTTGGATTTTTGCTTTTTCTGCGGGCGAAGCTTTCTGTCGTGAGAACCGGGACGCCGATTTCCTTTGGCTCTAAACAGATGTCTCCACGTTACCGCTTGTTGTACCGTTCAGGATATTTTATGATGGTGCTGAGCATCTTCCTGACTCTTGGCTTGCTTATAGCCAGCCATTGAAATCATAATAATCGGAGGAGTGCGTCACAAAAGAGGAGGATTAAAGGATGTTGATTAAGAGAGCGTCTTTTCAGGCGGTCATGGTTGCCGGGATCTTGTTTGTTGCGATTATGTCAGCGTCAGTCTTGGCCGCTCCGGCCGCGAATGCGCAGGAGCAGGCGAAGGTTTTTAAAACCGAATTCTCGTTGATGGACAACCTTAAAATGAGCGTGGGACAGTTTGTGTACGTCCGCTTATCCTCTGGGGATGAACTCGGAGGAGAGGTCAAGGAAGTCGGAATAAACTCGGTGCATCTGTCGGAGCTCCGAGGCCGCGAATTTTTTGATGCGCTCGTTCCAATCGACCGAATCGTTGCCATCATCAAGCGGGCCAGGGGCGGCTGAGCGGAAGATCACGGCCCGGCCGCGCGGTTTGCGTCCTTTTATCATCTTTTCCGTCTCTATCTGTGAGAGCGGGGACACGATCGTTCCCGCAACCACGAGAAAGGAGATGGAAGATGAATAATCAGAGAAGCTCCGAGGCACACACAGATACGGCGAAATCGTTGATAAAATGGGAATACCCCCTCCGTCAGATCCGGATTGATTTCCTCTATCTCGATCTGACCACCTGCAACCGCTGTTTGGATACGGATAAAAACCTTGAGCGCGCGCTCCAAACCGTGGCGGAGGTTCTGGCAGCGACCGGGATCGAGGTCAAGGTCAATAAAATTCTAATCGAGTCGGCCGGTCAGGCCCGAGCCCTTGGCTTTGTCAGTTCGCCGACGATCCGCGTCAACGGGCGCGACATTGCGCTGGAGATGAAGGAGAGCCGGTGCGAATCGTGCGAGTCCTGTGTCTGCGGTGGGACCGTTGCTTGCCGGGTTTGGATGTACGGGGGCATGGAATACACGGAGGCGCCGGTTGGGATGATTGTGGAGGCGATCCTGCGCGAGGTCTACGGCGGCCCGCAGCGGTCCTCCGTCGAATCAATGCCGCCGGGCGATCTGCCTGAAAATCTGAACCGGTTTTTCATCGGCAAGGCGAGAAAAGGGGCCGCAGCGGTTTCAGCCTGCTGCCCTCCCGATCAAGAGGCCTCCTGCTGCGAGCCTTCGGAAAAAACCGCTTGCTGCGGAACGTCCGACGATGTCTCGTGCGGTTGTCGATGAGAAGAGGAGACCCCGGAGGAATACGATGGAACAAGAGACGGTCCGTGTTCGGAATGAATTTCATCAGGGCCTCCGCGCCTTCATCGCACGACGGGTCAGCAGCCCGGCGGACGTTGAGGACATCCTGCAGGACGTCTTCCTCCGAATTCATAAAAATATCGCGACGGTGAAGCGCCCCGGCCGGCTCGCCGCCTGGATTTTTCAGGTTACACGCAACGTCATTGCCGATCATTACCGCGCGATCGGAAAACGGAAGGAGATTCCCCTGGGGCTCTCGGCCGAGAACCCGACGGGTGTAAATGAAACTAGGATCTCCGTCGCGGAAGCCGGGTCCGTTTCCAAAAGCCCTCAACGGGAACTCTCCGCCTGCCTTCGCCCGATGATCAAGCGGCTTCCGGAACACTACCGCGAGGCCGTGATCTTGGTGGAGTTGGAGGGAATGACCGGGAATGCCGCCGCCGAACGCCTCGGGCTGTCCGTGTCCGGCGTGAAGTCCCGCGTCCAGCGCGGCCGGACAAAACTCAAGGAGATGCTGACGGTCTGCTGCCATATCGAGCTCGATCCACGGAGAGGCATTGCCGATTATGAGCCCCGGGATCTCACCTGCCGCCTCTGCGATCCCTGAAGGAAATTCCACCCGCCCTTGAATCACCGCCGCCTTTGTGAGAGAATCCTTCCCTGACCTTCACCGTCGAGAACTTTGTTTATCAAGGAGGGAGCAGACCCCGTGGACTGGATAACCGACCCGCAGGCTTGGATCGCGCTGGTGACGCTGACGGCCCTTGAGATTATCCTGGGCATCGACAACATCATCTTCATCTCGATCCTGGCCGGGAAACTGCCCGCCGACCAGCAGGAGAAGGCCCGGCTGATCGGCCTCGGCCTGGCGATGTTCATGCGGATCGCGCTTCTCTTCTCGCTGACCTGGCTGATGGGCCTGACCGAGCCGTTCTTCTCGGTCTTGAACCGTGAAATCTCGGGCCGCGACCTGATCCTGATCGGGGGCGGCCTCTTTCTTCTCGGCAAGAGCACGCTGGAGATCCATGAGAAGCTGGAAGGAGAGGAACATCCTTCCGGCGCCGCGGCCGGAACCGCCTTCACGGGCGTGATCATCCAGATCCTTCTACTGGATATCGTCTTTTCCCTGGATTCGATCATTACGGCGATCGGGATGTCCAACCGGCTCGGAATCATGGTCGCGGCCGTGGTCCTGGCCGTGATGGCGATGATGGTTTTTTCGGGGGTGATCAGCCGGTTCATCCACCGGCACCCGACCGTGAAGATGCTGGCGATGAGTTTTCTGCTTCTGATCGGCGTGGCGTTGATCGGGGACGGGCTGGGCATGCATATCCCGAAGGGCTACATCTATTTCGCGATGGCTTTCTCGGTCTTCGTCGAGATGCTGAATCTTCGTCTCCGCCGGCCGCCGGCCGCTCCGGTCAAGCTGCGCCAGCCTTACGGCGAATAGCGGATGGACGAGAACGATTGCGCACCGCTGCTTCTGGGTGTTATAAACAGGTCGCGCCAACCTTGAATCGGAGGGATCCCGTGGAGAACATCAAGCCGCCGAGCGAAAAGGAGGTCATTCACCGCCTTCATGAGCGGCCGAAGAAATATCTGGAGGAGTGGCTCGATTTCCCCGCCCATATCCATCATGCCTCGTACCGAATGGCCAACCCGCCGGTCGAACGGCCCCAAAGCCGGATGGAGTTTCTTCAGTGGCTCCAGGGCCTCCGGATTCCGGAAACCCATACGGTGGTGTCCGAGAAGTTCGGATACGGCGTTCGGGTGGAGGACAACGGCGATCGGCTAGTGGCCGTCTGGGAGGCGCACACCGAATATTACAGCCACCAGGTCTGGCATATTCCGGATGACAAAACGCTTCTTCCGGAATTCGGACCGCTCACCTTTCCCCAATATCAATTTCCGATCCAGCCGCTGGGAACGCGCGTGATCGCGCTGGATATCGTCATCTCGCCGGAGCGGACGGTCTCTCCCGTCCTGATCCGGGATCTGCTTCCGGGCCCGCACGTTTACGGGAGTCGCGTGTTCGGCGAGGAAATTTCGATTGTCACCAGCTTCACGCCGGATGACCGGCTGCACGGGCGGTACTTGATTTTCTCGGATTCCCCAAAGGCGCTGCTTCGCCATCTGGCCAAGGTGATCGACGGTGTGGCGACGATCGAAAACTATTATCACCTGCTGCTGCTTCCATTTCCGGAATTCACAAAAGCCGTCGACCGCATTCATCAGATGGAACAGCATCACCTGGAGCAGAGGAGCCGGATCACTGAGAATCTCGGCGCCTCGGAGTCCAGGACACTCCAGGAATGGCTCAGCCGGCTGATGATCGATTTCATAGAGGTCAGCCGCTTTGCGGAATCCATGCGTTATCGGTTATCGGCCTCGGTTCCGTACAATGCGATCCTCGAGGCCACCCTTCGGGGATTTCAGGAACGGCCCCTGACGCCGTTCCTTCCGATGTCGGATTATGTCCTGGGGGGCATCTCGGGCGTTGCCGCCGGCTATCAGCAGTTGATGGTGCGGATCGGGGCGATCGAGTCCGATTTCCAGAGCATCATCTCGGTGATCCGGACGCAAGTTAATCTCATACAGCAGGAGCAGAACCTGGTTCTGGAGGACCAGAATCTCCGGCTGCTGGCCAGCGTTGACAAGACCACCAAAAGCCAGGCGATGTTGCAGCATACGGTGGAAGGGCTTTCGGTCATCGTGATCGCCTATTATCTGTCGGGCCTGGCCGGGCATCTATTCAAGGCGTTTGAGAAATGGGGCTGGATCAACGACGCTGCGACCGCATCCGGACTGTTTGTCCCGGTATCCCTGGTCTTTTCGCTGACGCTCATGTTGCTGGGACGGAGGATGATCCGCAAGCGCATGTCCTCAAAAGACGATGAAAAAACGCTTTGACGAGGCAATCCGCCGGGTGGGAAGGATTGCAATTGTCCGGCGATCCGCCTACAATGAGGCCCGTTATTCAGTGACGGAGCGACATGCGGGCCTTCGATGATTGAACTCAACAAAGGGATTCGGATCGTCGGCACGGAGCTGTGGCTCGATTCCACCAAAGCCCGGCCGCTCGGTTTCATCTCGCATGCCCACGGCGATCACACCGGAAAGCACCAGCAGGTGATCGCCACCCCGGCCACCTGGTCGCTTTGCCGTCACCGTCTCGGAGCCAAGCCCAAGGCGATCCCGCTTCAGTTCCGAAAGCCGTATTCGGTGGATGGTCTCACGATCGAGCTTTTTCCATCGGGCCACATCCTGGGCGCGGCCCAGATACTGATTCAGAACGGCCGGCGCATCGTCTACACCGGCGACTTCAAGCTCAAGCCGAACCGAACGGCCGACCTGGCCGAAGTCCTGCCTTGCGACATCCTGATTATGGAATGCACCTTCGGCAAGCCGCAGTATGTCTTCCCTTCTGCAGAGGAGGTCGAGCGGCGGCTGATCGAATTCATCGAATCGGCCTTTGAAGACCGGAAGGTCCCGATCCTTCTGGCCTATGCGATGGGAAAAAGCCAGGAGGTTTTAAAACTTTTAGGCGATCGGGGATACACGGTCTGTCTTTCGAAGCAGACAATGGACGTCGTAAAGATCTATGAGGCCTGCGGCGTCGTCTTCAAGAATCACGAACGGTTCGTCAATGACAACCTCTATCGAAAAGTACTGCTGATGCCGCCCTATCTGGCCCGGACGCGGATGGTCGAGAAGATTCCAAACCGCCGCACGGCCGTGCTGACCGGCTGGGCGATGGATGCGGAGACGAAAAACCGCTTCGGTGTGGACGAAGCGATCCCGATGTCGGACCATGCCGATTTCGAAGAGCTGAACGACTATGTGGATCGAGCCCGGCCGTCGAAGATCTACACCGTGCACGGTGCTCCGGAATTCGCCAAACACCTCCACGCGCGCGGCCACAATGTCGAACACCTTGCTCTGGGGACGCAGCTCGGGTTGTGGTAGCAAAGTGACTTACGAAGAAAAAGGAGCCGAAGAATGACGGATCACACCACGACCCCGCCGCACTCTGCGCCGACTCGGATCGATGACGAGCATGTCGGAGCCGTGCTGATCGAAGTGGAACGCCGCGCCCCTGATGATGCGATGACGTTCCTGAGAGAAGAACCCGATGCGGTGGTCGCGCAGGTGCTGGTTCGGGTTCATCCGCCGCTGGTGCTGAAGCTTCTCTCGCGGTTTGATGCGGACCGGCGGCAGGCCATCCTTGCGGCGGTTCCCGCCGACCGGAGCGCGCAGTGGACGCGGAATCAGGTTTATCCCGAAGGCACCGTGGGCCGGCTGATGGATGCGCCCGTCGCGATTTTCGACAAAGACCTTACGGTCCGGGAGGCAGTGGAGCGGCTGCGGGCGCTGGCCAAACAGGCGTTTATCACCTATGGTTATGTGGTGGATCCAGAGGGCCGGCTGCTGGGTCTGCTGGTCATGCGGGATCTGCTGCTGGCGGAACAGACCCGTCGCCTCCGCGAGATCATGCTGCGGGATCCCTTCCGCCTCACCCCGTCCATGACCCTGGCGGATGCCATGCAGCAGGTCGTGCACCGGCATTACCCGGTCTATCCGGTCTGCGACGAGACGGGCTGCCTCGTCGGCTTGGTGCGCGGGTATGTCCTGTTCGAAGAGCAAACCATCGCGGTCAGCGCGCAGCCCGGGCGGATGGTCGGCATCGAAGACGAGGAACGCGTTGCGACGCAGTGGTGGCGGAGTTTCCGGTTTCGCCATCCCTGGCTCCAGCTCAATCTCCTGACCGCCTTCCTCGCGGCGGGAGTGGTCGGGATCTTTGAGCGGACGATTGATCAGGTGGTAGTGTTGGCGGTTTTTTTGCCGGTCCTGGCGGGCCAGTCGGGCAACACGGGTTGCCAGGCCCTTGCGGTGACGCTGCGCGGCATGACGCTGGGCGAGATCCGGGAAGGCGAGGCCTCGGGCCTCGTCTCAAAAGAGGCTCTTCTGGGGCTGCTCAACGGGCTGTTCGTCGGCGTGACGGCGGGGCTGGGGATGTATTTCTACGCCGGCCTGCAGCACAATCCCGACGCCTTGACGCTGGCCTTCGTGGTCTTCCTTGCCATGGTCGGGAGTTGCGTGGTGAGCGGAATCTCGGGCGCGTTGATCCCGCTCAGCCTCAAGAAGTTCGGTGCGGACCCGGCTACCGCCTCCAGTATTTTTCTCACGACCGCGACCGACGTCGCCAGCATGGGGCTTTTCCTATGGCTCGCCACACTGTTGATTCTCTGAGATGAAATGATCGGTTATGGATTTTGTAAACCGCCTTCTGAGTCTGATCCTTCCTACCCGATGCCACACCTGCCGGCGGTATCTTCGCGACGAGGCGAACCCCTGTTTTTGCCGCGACTGCTGGGAGACCGTTTCGCTGATCGACGGGCCGTGTTGCCCCCGGTGCGGAAAACCGTTTGCTTCCTCGGCGGCGCTCTCGCATAGTCCGGGCCATCTCTGCGGCGACTGCCGCGAGCGATCGCCGCAGTTTGACCGCGCCGTCGCGGCCGGATGGTATGAAGGCGTGCTGGCCGAGGCGATCCATCTCTTTAAATATCGCGGCAAAAC
>JACQHO010000115.1 GCA_016198945.1 Nitrospirota bacterium
GAAGAGAGTCTCGCACAGGCCGAGGAGATTCTGACCCGGCTTGAACAAATCCAGAAAAAAGAAGCGGTCAAGGGCGGCAAGACCCCGAAAGCCCAGAACAACAAAGCCCAGGAAGACAAAGCCAAGGAAAAGAAAACAGATTCCAAACAGAAGTGAGTGGGTGATGGGTTTTCAGCAAGGGAAATCTAAACAGCTTCTCATGGCCGGTTTGACGGCCGCGCTCTTCTTTTTGAGCCTTGGATCCCTTGCCTATGCACAACAAGCGGGCGGCTCGACCACCGAGTATCGGGATCTTCCGGGGATCGGCAGCCGGAACATGGTCTGGATGGTGGCCCAGATCCATCTCCTCTTCGCGGGTTTCGTCCTGGGGGTTCCGATCTTCGCCTGGGTCTGCGAGTTGATCGGGGTCCGAACGAAGGATCCCCGCTACGATAAACTCGCCAAGGAATTCACAAAGCTGCTCACGGCGGCCTATTCGACGACGGCACTGTTCGGGGCGATCTTTCTCTTCCTTCTCGTCGGCCTGTACCCGAAATTCATGAATGCCCTTTCGGATGTTTTCTACACCTCCTATTTCATCTATGCCGTCCTGTTTCTACTTGAAACCGTCACGCTCTACCTTTATTGGTACGGCTGGGATGCGATGAGCCAGCGCAAGGGATGGCATCTATTCCTCGGTTTTTTACTGAACGTTTTCGGCTTCATGATCATGATCGTGGCAAATGCCTGGGGCACCTACCAGAACAGCCCCGTCGTTCTTCCGGAGGGGATGACGGGATGGGAGCGGAGCTGGGCCGCGGCCCATAATCCGACCTGGTGGCCGGTCAACGTCCACCGGCTGATCGCCAACGTCGTGCTGGGAGGCTTCATCTGCGGCGCCTATGCCGGCATCCGGTTGATGGGGGCGAAGACGGCTGAAGAGAAGGCGCATTATGACTGGATGGGGTATATCGGAAACTTTATCGGAGTCTTCGGACTGCTTCCGCTTCCCTTCGCGGGTTACTGGCTGACGATGGAGATCTACCGGTACAACCAGCAGATGGGGATTACGCTGATGGGGGGCTTCCTGTCCTGGTTGTTCATCCTTCAGGCGGTCCTGATCGGGGTGTTGTTCCTGGGAAGCAACTATTATTTCTGGCTGGGGCTGGCCCATCGGACGGAAGATTCCCAAAAATACAAGAAGTATATTCTGGGATTTATCACGGTTCTTCTGCTCTGTTTCGGGGTCTGGATGACGCCGCACAGCATGGTCGCCAGCCTTCAGGAGGCCCGCGCGATCGGCGGCACGCACCACCCCTTGCTGAGCGTGTTCGGCGTGATGTCGGCCAAAATGACGGTATCGAATCTGATGATCCTGGTCACCTTCGCCAGCTTCCTCATGTACTGGCGAGCGAACAAGGTCGAGACCGTGAGCTGGGCGAAGGCCGCGCGGAAGGTTCCGTTCATCCTGATCGGGCTGGCCTCGCTCTACGTCGTCTGGGCCGGCGTCTACGGCTATTTTGTTCCGGCCATCGTCCGGATCTACGTCCTCTCGGTCTCCCAGGTCGGGACGGTGATCGGGACACTGATCCTCGTGACGATTCTTGTCGTGGTATCGATGCGGGGGGCCCGGGAGACGATGCTTCATTGGGGGCGGGTTCCCAACCGGGTATCATACGCCCTTGTGCTGAATGCGATCATGGTCATTCTATTGATGGGGCTGATGGGCTACGCCCGGTCGGCGTCGCGCGTGCATTGGCATATCTACGGCGTTCTGGAGGACACCTCGCGGTACGCCTTTTCTCCCGCGCTGGGGGATGCGGCCATGCTCATCGCCTTTTCCACCTTCGGGTTCTGCATGTTTGTAAGCTTTATCTTCTGGGTCGCCTCGCTTTCGTCAGAAAAAGGCGGAAAGATCGAGAAAGCGGGCGTTCCGCCGCTGACCCCGGAGAAAGCCGCGGCCCGGTGATTTAAAACCGGCGCAGGGGAGAGATCAGAGGGATATGTCGAAGGATTTTCTCAGAGTAATGGTCTTCGTGATCGTGATACTCACGGCCTTTTATTACATGGCGTCGAGCATCCCGCAGCAGGCCTCGCTCCCTCCGGTCAAGGAAAACCTTGATCCAAGCCAGATCAAGACGAAAAGCGATCTAATTCTCATCGGGAAAAAGCTGTTTTTCGGGAAGGGCCAGTGCGCCCTCTGCCACACGATCGGACCGAGCCACGGGGCCCGGGCCCCGAATCTGGAGGGAATCGGCGGAAAATTGACGCGGGAATTCATTTATGAATCCCTGACGCAGCCCGATAAATATATCTTCCTGGACTTTGAGTCCAGTCCGCCCAAGCCCTTTCCGGCCCAGATGCCCCGGATCAACAAACCCCCGGTGAATCTGAGCGATGCGGAGCTGCTGGCCGTGATGTCGTTTGTCCAGCAACTGGGGGGCGAGGTGACGATTGAGCCGCGGGAACTGGCCGCTTTTCTTCCGCCTCCGAAAATCACGGGGGATCCCGATGCGGGACGCGGGGTGTTCGTCCGGCTGGCCTGCGCCGGCTGTCATCAGCAGATGCCGGCCGTCCTTGCGAAATACACGAATGAAGAATCGTTGCGCGCGGCGGTTGTGAGGCCGGCCGGGGGAACGGAGGGGAAACCCCCGCATCCCGATTTTAACCGGAAATTATCCGTCAAGGACCTGGACGATCTGATGGCCCATCTGCAGACGCTCGTTCCAAAAACGGCCGTGAAGGCGGGAAACTGAAATGTCGAACCGACGAATACCGGTGCTGGCCAAAGTCCTCGGAGTGGTGATCGGGATCTATGTGCTGGTCCGGTTCGTCATCCATCCGCCGCTTCCCTTCAGCCTCATCCTGATGTACATGTCGCTGACGGTGGTCGGGGTGCTGGTTTATGTCTCGATCTATGACGACGTCTGGCATGATTTTACAACCCCGATCGAAGGTTTTTTTCGCGGAGACGCGGGCCGAAGCGCGCTTTGGAACGGGCTCCGTTGGGTCGTTCTTGTGTTGCTTCCGCTGGGGGTCGGCTGGGGGGTCTACAACAAGGTCATGCCGAGTTATAATCCGCCGGCCGAACAGCGCGTGGTTCATCCTGCGCCTCCGTTCGAGGTGACGGGACTGAACAATCCGCTGCGGCAGCGGCCGAATCAATACCAGGAATACCTCAAGCTGGGCGCGAAAGTCTATTTCCA
>JACQHO010000109.1 GCA_016198945.1 Nitrospirota bacterium
ACCATCGCCCCGGCGCACATCGCGCAGGGTTCGAGCGTCACGTACATGGTTGCGCCCGTCAAACGCCAGCGGCCGAGCTTTCGGGCCGCCTCGCGGAGGGCCAGCATCTCGGCATGAGCCGTCGGGTCCTGAAAACCCTCGCGCCGGTTGTGCGCTTGCGCGATGACTTCCCCACCATAGACCATGACCGCGCCGACCGGAACCTCGCCGGCCTCCATCGCCCGCCGGGCTTCCTCCAGGGCAACGGCCATAAACTTTTGATCGAGCGTTTTCACCTGTTCCTTCAATTCCGAAACTATTTACTATTTACAATTTACGATTCACCATTATTTCCCACCGATGAAGTAAATGGCAAATCGTAAATAGGGGATCATTTCCCCCAGGGAAATGATCTGCGCCCGGAGGGATTTGAACCCCCGGCCTTCTGATTCGTAGTCAGACGCTCTATCCAACTGAGCTACGGGCGCGATTGTCGTTCATTAAAGATACGGGCGAAACGGCTGTCCGCCCCTACGACGCGGCCACACTGTCGCGCAGGATGATACCAAACCGCTCGTGCTGAAACGGATGCACCGCCGGGAAAAGCTGGAACAACCATCCGTTAAACACCTCCCGGCCGTTGTCCAGTATCCTCACATGAACGGCAGGGTTGTTCAACTCGCCGGAGGCGGTTGTAAACTTCGCCCCTTCAATCTTGAGATCCGGCAGGAATTCCTCCGTCTTCACCACCAGTGAGGAAGCCGGTATCGCCAGTTCCCCTCCCAGATTCACCACATACTCCTGGGATTGATTCGCCTGTTTGTCCTCCACCAAAAGCTTGACAGCCGTCCACTTTCCCTTCAAGGCTTCAGGAATCACGGTCGGGGCCGTTCCCGAAATGGGAGGAATATCCGAGGGCAAGGCGGGTTGCGGCGCGGCCTGCGGAGCGGCCGGGGATTGGGCCGGCGGGACCTCCTTCGTTTCACAACCCATGATCAGAATCACGACGACCGATAATCCAAGAACAGACCTGCCAATGTGTTTCATTCAGTCTCCGTTGAATTTAAAAATGTTGGGTCGTATTTTAAGGGAAACCCGGCTTGATTGCAATTAAAAAAGGGCTTCTCGCGAGCCGGGATCATTCACCTTGACGCCGGAGCCCCGACCTGTTATGATCATAGCCACCCCAAGTCCGCTTGGGGCTTTTTATTGTCCGACGTTTAACCGAAAAGGATTTAAGACACGATGACCGTCATGACGCACCGCATCGATCTTCGAAATATTGCGATTATCGCCCACGTGGACCACGGAAAAACCACCCTGGTCGACCGCATGCTCCAGCAAGGCGGGGCCTTCCGTGCCCACGAGGTCATGGGCGAGCGGATCATGGATTCAAACGCACTCGAACAGGAGCGCGGAATCACGATCCTGGCCAAGAACACCGCCATACGATATAAAGACTACAAGATCAATATCGTGGACACCCCCGGCCATGCCGATTTCTCGGGCGAGGTGGAACGGATCATGACGATGGTGGACGGGGTGCTGCTCGTCGTGGACGCCTTTGAAGGCCCCATGCCTCAGACCCGGTTCGTATTGCGAAAGGCGCTGGAACTCAACCTCAAGCCGATCGTCGTGATCAACAAGATTGATCGGGCCGACGCGCGGCCGGTCGAGGTTTTAAATCTCGTCTTCGACCTGTTCATGGAATTGAACGCCACGGACGAACAGATGGATTTCCCGGTCGTCTACGCATCGGCCAAGACCGGCGTGGCGAAATATGCGCTGGCCGATTCGAACACCGACCTGATCCCCCTGTTCGAAACGATCCTGTCCAAGATTCCGCCGCCGACCGAGGAAGAGAACGCCCCGCTCCAGCTCCAGATCACGATGATAGACTACGACAACTACATCGGCCGGATCGGCCTGGGCCGCGTGGTTCGAGGCCGGATCCGGACGCAGGAGACGGTTGCGCGGGTCCGTCCGGACGGACATGTCGAGATGGGAAAAATCAGCCGATTGATGGGGTTCGAGGGGTTAAAACGGATCGAGATCGCCGAAGCCCGCGGGGGCGACATCGTGGCCGTGGCCGGGCTGGAGAATGTGCAGATCGGCGACACGATCGCGGATGCCGAGCGTCCCGAGCCGCTGCCGGCGCTGTCGATCGGCGAGCCGACCATTTCGATGCTTTTCATGGTCAATACCTCCCCCTACGTCGGCCGCGAAGGAAAATTGGTCACCTCCCGGAATCTTCGCGAGCGTCTTTTCAATGAACTGCGTTCGAACGTCGCGCTTCGCGTGGAGGAGACCGACAGCACCGATGCCTTCCGCGTTTCGGGCCGGGGGGAGTTGCATCTGTCGATCTTGATTGAGAACATGCGCCGCGAGGGGTATGAGCTGGCCGTCTCACGTCCGGAGGTAATCTTCAAAGAGGTCAACGGACAGCGCCTGGAACCGATCGAACAGGTTTACCTCGACATCGAAGAGCCGTATGTCGGGATCGTGATGGAACGGCTGGGCCCCCGGCGGGCCGAGTTAAAGAACATGGTCAATCACGGCAACGGCTGGGTCCATCTCCTGTTCGAGATTCCGGCCCGCGGGCTGTTCGGATATCGCAGCGAGTTCCTGACCGACACCAAAGGAACCGGCATCCTAAACCAGATGTTTCTGGACTACCAGCCCTACCGGGGCGAGATCCCTTCCCGCAACCGCGGCGTATTGATCTCGATGGAGGAGGGCGAGGCCGTTCCCTACACGATGCACAACATTCAGGAACGCGGCACGCTCTTCATCAGTCCGGGCGATAAACTGTACGAAGGAATGATCGTGGGCGAGAACTCACGCGAGGGTGATATTGTGGTAAACCTTTGCAAGAAGAAACACCTGACCAACATCCGATCCACCAGCGCCGAAGAAGCGATCACCCTGACGCCGCCCCACCGTCCGACGCTGGAACAGGCGATCGAGTTCATCGCGGACGATGAACTGGTCGAGGTGACGCCGGCGTCCATCCGTCTCCGCAAAAAACTCCTGTCCGAACACGACCGCAAGCGCGCCAAGAACAAAACCGAGTAGGGGCGGTTCGCGAACCGCCCCTATTCCCGGGCATGCGCCACGATGCGGTTCTTGCCCTGCTGCTTGGCCGAGAAGAGCGCCGCATCCGCGGCGGCCACCAGCGCCTCCACGGAATGACCGTCCCAGGGAAACGTCGCCAGGCCGACCGAGAGGGTGACCTTGACCGGCTTCCCCTTGAAGGAAAACCGGCGCTCCGCAATGG
>JACQHO010000104.1 GCA_016198945.1 Nitrospirota bacterium
GCCAAGGACAAAGCGGATGACGGAATGCCGGTGATCGTTTTCTTCGATGAGATGGATGCCCTGTTCCGGACGCGGGGAACCGGCATTTCGTCGGACGTCGAGTCGACCATCGTGCCCCAGTTTTTATCCGAAATCGACGGGGTCGAGCGGCTCCGGAACGTGATCGTCATCGGCGCCAGCAACCGTCAAGACCTGATCGATCCGGCAATTCTCCGGCCCGGACGTCTCGATGTCAAGATCCGCATCGATCGTCCCGACAAGCGGGCCGCCAAGGCGATCTTCTTAAAGTATCTGTCGCCGGATCTGCCGTACGATGCGAATGAACTGGCCAAGGACGGCGGCCATGCGGCGGCGATGGTGGAACGGTTGACGGATCAAACCGTCGAACAAATGTACAGCCAAAGCGAAGAGAACAGGTTCTTGGAGGTCACCTACGCCAACAGCGAGAAAGAAATGCTCTACTTCAAGGATTTCGTCAGCGGGGCATTGATCGAAGGGGTGGTCGCCCGGGCCAAGAAATACGCCATCAAGCGCGCGATCTCGACGGGCGAAAAAGGCATCCGGGGCGAGGATCTCCTACGGGCGACGCGCGATGAATTCCGAGAGCATGAAGACCTGCCCAATACCACGCAGCCCGATGACTGGGCCAAGATTGCCGGAAAGAAAGGCGAAAAGATCGTCCATGTGAGAACGATGGGAACGAAAAAAACCGATCTAAAACAGATCGAGACGATCTCAACGGGCCACTACCTCTGATTCGGTTCTGCCGGCATCCTCTATGATCAAACGCATTCTCGGAACAGAAACGGAATTCGGTATTGCGGCGCGTCATTCCGAGTCGGTCGATCCGGTTTCGACGTCTCTCCTGCTGATCAACCAATACCCGTATCTTCCCTCCACCCGGATCCTGTGGGACTACGAGCACGAGAATCCCTTGCTGGATGTCCGCGGGTTTGAAGTCGAGGGGGAACGGGAGCGGCCCGGCCCGGACTACAACCGGTTGCTGAACAAGGTTCTGGCCAACGGGGGCCGCCTGTACGTGGATGGAGCCCACCCGGAATATTCCACGCCCGAATGCACCCATGCCCGGGACGTGGTGATTTACGAGAAGGCCGGGGATCGCATCCTTCGGCAATGCTGCGAGGCGGCCGCCCGGATGAAGGAGCCGAGCCATCTGGTTCTTTTCCGGAACAACACCGACGGGAAGGGGAACAGTTACGGGTACCACGAAAATTATCTCGTCGACCGCTTGGTTCCCTTCGAAACGCTGATGAAGCATTTGATTCCCTTCTTTGTGACCCGGCAGATTTATGCCGGTTCCGGAAAGGTCGGGGCCGAAAATCGAATGCCGCCGGCGCCGTATCAAATCTCCCAGCGGGCGGATTTTTTCGAGACCCTGGTGGATCTCAATACGATGGTGAAGCGGCCGATCATCAACACGCGCGATGAGCCCCATGCCGATTCGGCCAAATACCGCCGCCTTCATGTCATCGTCGGGGACGCGAATATGGCGGAAACCTCCACCTACCTGAAAGTCGGCGTGACGGCGATGGTTCTGACGATGATCGAAGAAAACGGGCCGCTGCCGGAGATCGAACTGGAAGATCCGGTCCGATCGATCAAGGAGGTTTCCCGGGACATCGGCCTGAAATCGCCGATCCGACTTTCGGACGGGCGAAAATTCACGGCGGTTGAGATTCAGCGACTTTATCTCGAAGCGGCCCATCGATATTTTGAACGTTCCGAAGCGGACCCGGAAACGCGGGATGTCTTAACGAAGTGGGAAAGTGTCCTCGGCCGGCTCGAACAGGATCCCATGCAACTTTCCCGGGAGCTGGACTGGGTGATCAAACTGGAATTGATCCGATCGTATATGGATAAGAAAAAATGCGGATGGGACGATTCCCGTCTTGCGATGATGGACCTTCAATACCACGACCTTCGCTCGGGAAAGGGCCTGTACGCCGCTTTGGAAAAGGACCGGTATGTGGACCGCATCACCACCGATCGGGAGATCGAGCAGGCCGAACAGAACCCTCCGACCGACACGCGGGCCTATTTTCGGGGGACGTGTCTGAAAAAATTTCCCAAGGAAGTGTACGCGGCGAGTTGGAGCTCGATCCTTTTTGACATCGGCAACACGACCATCAAGAAAGTGCCCTTGATGGAACCGTTGCGGGGAACTCAAAGCCTGACCGGGTCTTTACTGGAATCGGCCCGTTCCGTCGAAGAGGTCTTGAGCCGCCTGAGCATGTGAGTTAACCGGGAGGGGACGGATTGATCATCCGTCCCCATGGGGAGGTGAGAGACCTTGTCCAAGCAAGAACACAAAACCGACCGAAAAAAAGAGACCGGGAAAAAAGAGGAAGAGACCGCATCCGGTTCGAAGAGCGCCGAAAAGGGCAAAAAAATCAAGGAAGACCTGGACAAACTCATGGATAAGATTGACGATGTCCTGGAGGAGAACGCGGAAGAGTTTGTCAAAAACTATGTCCAAAAGGGCGGAGAGTAGCGTTGGATTTCAAATTCAATAACCCGTTTCAGGATTCCGGATCGAGTTTTTATGACTGGCTTTCCGCGAATCATCCCGATGCATTGCCGGGCGGCCGTCTGCGCGCGGAGGAGGGCGGGAACGAGGGGCGCCGATCCTCGATGGTCCCCCACGGAACGACCGTCCTGGCTCTGAAATACAGGGACGGAGTGATCATCGCCGGCGATCGCATGGCCACGGAAGGCTATCAGGTCTCGGCCCGTCGGATTGAAAAAGTTTACAAGGTGGATGAGCATTCCGCGATTGCCATCGCCGGAGCGGCCGGGCCGTGCATTGAGCTGGCGAAACTGTTTCAGACCGAGCTGGAACATTATGAGAAGCTGGAAGGCGCGGAATTATCCACCGACGGGAAGGCGAACAAACTGTCCCAGATGGTCAAGGGAAATCTCCCGATGGCTTTCCAGGGATTGGTCGTGATTCCCATCTTTGTCGGATATGATCTGAAGCGAAACGAGGGCCGAATTTTTAAATACGACATCACCGGCGGGCGTTATGAAGAAGCCGATTATTTTTCGACCGGTTCCGGCGGGAAGGATGCGCGCACCACGATGAAGAAATTGTATCAACCGGGCCTGAATGAGACCGAAGCGGTCCGGACGGCCCTGGAGGCGCTGTACGATGCGGCCGAGGAAGATATCGGAACGGGCGGCCCCGACCTGATCCGCGGAATCTACCCGACCGTGAAAACGGTGACGGTCAAAGGGGTCCTGGACATCGATGAGAACCCGATTCGTCAGTTCGTGGAGCGGTTGATGGAGACCCGGAAGCGAGGGAGCTGAGATGGCCTTTCCCTATTATGTCTCGCCCGAACAGATGATGCAGGACAAGGCGGAGTATGCCAAGAAGGGCATCGCCAAGGGGCGCTCGATCATTGCGATGGAATATCAGGATGGGATCTTAATGGTGGCCGACAATCCCAGCGTCTCCCTGAACAAGATCTCTGAGATTTACGACGCCATCGCGTTCCTGGGGGCGGGCAAATACAGCGAGTTCGAGAATCTTCGAAAAGCCGGAATCCGGCATGCCGACCTGAAAGGCTATATGTACAGCCGGGAGGATGTCACGGCCAAATCATTGGCCAATGCCTATTCGCAGGCCCTGGGCACGACCTTCAGCCAGGAGGTCAAGCCCCTGGAGGTCGAGATCGCCGTCGTGGCCGTGGGCGAGTCGGGTCCGACCGGCGAGATTTATCGAATCTCCTTTGACGGCAGTATCACCGATGAGCGCGGGGTGACGGTGATCGGGGGACGGTCCGAGGCCGTGACGTTGTTCCTGAAGGACCGTTATAAAGGAGGCCTTTCGCTTTCGGATGCGCTGATGCTGTGCAAGGAGGCCATCGAAAACAGTTCCGGGCAGAAACTTACCGTTCAAACGATGGAAGTGGCGGTGCTGGACCGGAATCGCGAGGGCCGAAAATTCAGGCGGCTGACGGCTGACGAGGTCACGGAGCTGGTTCAACAGCGGTAGAACGGGACCCACATGAGACAACGCATCTTCGGGCTGGAGAATGAATACGGATTGATTTTTTCACCGAACGGGAAGGTTTATCTGCCGGTCGAGAAGGTTTTGGGGTATATTTTTGAAGGACTCATTCCGAACAGCTGGCCGTCGAACGCCTTTCTGGTGAACGGGGCCCGGTTTTATCAAGACACCGGTTGTCACCCGGAATACGCAACGCCCGAATGCGACAACATCCTGGATCTGGTGACCCACGACAAGGCGGGGGAACGCCTTGTGGAAGGATGCCTGCCCCTCGCCGAAGAGCGGCTCAAGGAGGAAGGCCTCAACGGGGAGATTTATATTTTCAAGAACAACACCGACTCGATGGGAAATACGTACGGCTGCCATGAAAACTACTTGATGAAACGGGATGTGGATTTCTGGAAGGTGACGGAACAACTGATCCCGTTTTTTGTCACCCGCCAGATCTATGCCGGAGCGGGCAAGCTCCTGAAGCTTTCCGGCAAGACGCATTTTTTCCTGTCCCAGCGGGCCCAGCATATTCATGAGAAAACCTCGTCCTCCACGACCTCCTCGCGGAGCATCATCAACACGCGGGACGAGCCTCATGCGGACGCCGAGAAGTACCGGCGGCTTCACATCATCGTCGGCGACTCGAACATGTCGGAGTTCGCGACCCTGCTCAAGATCGGGGCGACCGCCGCGGTGTTGTCGATGATCGAGGAAGGGTACACCGTCCCAAGCATCGAGCTGGAGGATCCCGTGAAGGCGATTCGGGAAATTTCAAGGGATACCACCCTCAAACGACGGGTCAAACTGGAAGACGGCCGGGAGCTCACGGCCGTCGAGATCCAGCGGATCTATCTGGAGCGGGCCTACGACTATCTGGCCGCGACCGAACCGGATTCGATGACCGAGGATATCATCCGAAAATGGGAGGATGTTCTGACCAAGTTGGAAGAGGATCCGATGCAGCTCTCCCGTCAGATTGACTGGGTGATGAAGAAGGAGATGATGATTGCCTATATGGAGAAAAAGGATTGCGGATGGGATGATCCGCGCATCCAGCTGATGGATCTCCAGTATCATGACGTGAAGCGGTCCCGCGGGTTGTACTACATCCTGGAGAAAATGGACATGGCCGAGAAGGTGGTGGAGGAGGAAGATATTCAATTGGCCATGATGGAGCCTCCCCAGACCACCCGGGCCAAGATCCGCGGCGATTTCATCCGGTTCGCCCGGGAAAAAAATCGTTCCTACACCGTTGACTGGACCTATCTCAAGCTCAACGGCTATTGGGAAGAAACAATCCTTTGCATGGATCCGTTCAGCTCGTCCGACAGGAGGGTTGAAGAATTAATCGCTGCCGCCGCCGGTCACCGGTTTTCCAGGTGAGCGTTGTGTCATTTCTTCCGCGTCTCCTCCTGCTGGTGATCGGAGGCGTCTCGCTGGTCTTTCCCGCCCCTGTTTTTTCACAATCGCCAACGGAATCCGGCCCGGTTCCTTCCATCCGCGTCAAACAAGGGGACGTCTTCTTTTTTTACGTTGACGTTGAAAACGGAACCGCAACCGTCCAGGGGCGGTTCCGTGACCGCGCCGTTCCCTTCTTCAAGACGGAACGCCCGGAGCAATTCGGCGCGTTGATCGGCGTTGATCTTGCCGATCCGCCGTCGAAGGAGGACCTGCAGGTGGAGATCTCCAGCGCGGACGGAACGGTGGAGCGGCGACATTATCCCGTGGAGGTGCTCCCGGTGCATTTTGCAACACAGGAATTAACGGTTCCCAAAAACTATGTGGACCTGGATGAGGAGACGGCCAAGCGGGCTGAAGAGGAGCAGGAGAAAATTCTGAAGTCGCTCAACAAGGTGACCGCCCGAAAATTCTGGGAAGGCCGTTTTATGATGCCGGTGGAGGGAAAGATCGCCGGGAGCTTCGGCCTGAGACGGATCATGAACGGCCAGCCCCGTTCTCCGCACAGCGGGGAGGACATCAACGCGCCCCGGGGGACGAACGTTCTGGCCACCAACGAAGGCCTTGTCGCGCTGGTGGGGGAGTTCTTTTTCAGCGGGAAAAGCGTGATCCTGGATCACGGCCTCGGACTCTACAGCATGTATTTTCATCTCGATGCGGTTGCTGTGGCGGAGGGGGAGAAGATCCGTAAGGGAGCCGTGATCGGAAAATTGGGGGCCACCGGCCGCGCGACCGGACCCCATCTCCATTGGGGGACGCGACTCAACGGCGCCCGGGTCAATCCGCTGTCCATCTTGAATCTCGAATGAGGGCTGTGTCGTGAAAGTGGCATTGACCATTGCCGGTTCGGATCCGACGGGCGGCGCCGGCATCCAGGCCGACCTGAGGACGTTTGCGAGTTTTCATGTTCACGGAACGGCCGTGATCGCTTCCTTGACGATCCAAAGCACCCTGGGAATTCAAGAGGTGGTGAAGATTCCTCCCGATCTGCTCCGAAAACAAATCACGACGCTTCTGGACGACGTGACGGTCCATGCGGTGAAAACGGGCATGCTTTTAGACGGCGAGACGATCGAGATCATCGGGGAACTCCTGAAAAAATATCGTCTCACCCGGTATGTCCTGGATCCGATCATCCGATCGTCCACCGGATTTCCCGTTCTCAAGAAGGATGATATCGAGTTGCTTAAGAAAACATTGCTGCCGCGGGCCCTGTTGGTGACCCCGAACCTCCAGGAGGCCGAGGCCCTGACCGGGCTGTCGGTCCGGACCGAAAAAGAGATGGAACATACGGCGAAGGAGATTCGCGCGATGGGGCCCCGATATGTGTTGGTCAAGGGGGGACACCTTGAAGGCAATGCGGCCCTCGACCTGCTGGCGGGGCGGTCGGGGATCCAACGTTTTCGAAAACCCCATGTTCCGGGAAGGCGGCTGCACGGCGCCGGGTGTGTTTATTCCGCGGCGATCACGGCCGGTCTGGCCGCTGGCCTGAATGTCGAACAGTCGATTCGAAAAGCCAAGGGCTTGGTTTATCGGGCGATTCGGTCCGCGGTGTCGGTCGGGCAGGGCCGTCAACTGCTGAATTTAACGTCGGATTGAAAAACCAGGCGCCGTTAAAACGTATGTTATAATAAAATAGAAGGATACGAGGGGAGGGACGCGAAGCATGTCCAAGCCGATTCCTAACCATCATCCCTTGAGGCAACTGTTCACGGATCTTACCGAACGGACGTTTCATCAGAAGTTACACTGGTCCGATCTCCCGGTGGCCGGTTATGTCTCCAACCTGCTGGTCGATTTCGTCCATCTGGACCATCTTCACCGCATTCAGAACGCCAAGGGAAAGCAGTTGCATGAGGTGGCCGAGATGCTTCTGGAGGCCGATCTGCTCCTGAACGCCGGCTCCTTTGAACGCGAACGGGAGGTCCACCGGCATATCGGGGATTTTACGCTGTTCATGGTCGGCATCTTTCCGGAATTCCTAAAGAGGATGAAGATCCGTCAATGGGTGCATCATCCTGATTTTCTGATCGATTATGTCAAGGTGGGGAAGCATTCCTATCGCAACGTCTCCGAGTTCAATTACGGCGAGCACAAACGGGCGGCGCCGCTCTTCCGGAAGCTTTCGGAAAATTTTGAGCTGTGCGTCGTCGGATTGGGATATGTCAAGGAAGCATTGGACCATCTTCAGAATGCGGAATATCGGCAGATCAAAAAGATCCTGCTGAATTAAACGATCCCGAAACGCCGTTCCCATTCCGGCCGGCAAACACCATCGCAGTCCGCTGCGGTGGTTTCTTTTTTAGCGCAGACCGCCAATCAGGGTTGTGGGTTGATGGAAAGAGAAAAGAAAAGCCGTCTATCGGTCCGGATCTATTATGAAGACACCGACTGCGGCGGCGTGGTTTATTATGCAAACTACTTGAGGTATTTTGAGCGGGCCCGGACCGAGTATCTCCGGGACCGGGGGGTTGATCTCGGGACCTGGGCCGAGAAGGGGCTCTATTTCGTGGTGTCCCGGGTCGAGATTGTGTACAAGGCCCCGGCCCGCTATTCGGATCTGCTCCAGATCGAAACGGCCGTGACCGATCTCTCCAAAGCAAGCCTGACCTTCTCCCATGCCGTCCGGGACCAGA
>JACQHO010000113.1 GCA_016198945.1 Nitrospirota bacterium
CTGGGGCGGAGGCTCAAACTACGGTTCGTGCCGGAGCTGAGTTTCCATGAAGACCGAACGGCGGAGGAAGCCGAGAAACTTTTCAAGCTGATGGACGAGATCAAAGAACCCCGCTCATGAAGACCAAGCCCGTGGGTAAAGGAAGATCGGCCATCGTCGTCTCACATGGACCGTTTTGTCTGGACGGCGCGGCGGCGGCGGCCTGCGTGGGCCGATTCTACGGGGAATCCCGGGTCACTCCGATTTTTACCCATCCTTCCGTGGTGGACCGTGCGATCGAAGAAGCGGTGAGCGCTTCAAAAGAACCCCGGGACCTCTGGATTGCGGACATTACCTGGAAGGACCCGGCAACGGAGAGACGTTTCAAGGAGATGCTCCGTCAGGGCTGGAGAATTTTCTGGATCGACCACCACACCATCGCACTGGAGAAAGACGAACAAGAGATTCAAGCGCTCGGTCTGACCGGTTGGGTTGCCAGCAATCGGTTCTCGGCGGCGAGACTGTTGTACGATTATCTCATTTCGGCCGAAGATCTTCTGGGCAAGGCGCCGCCGGGCTTGAAGCGGTTTGAAAAGATCGTCCTTCTGGCGGACGACAACGACCGGTGGCTCCATAAGCTTCGCGGTTCCCGGGAGCTGGCGATGACGGTGGCCGCGTTGGGAGGAACCGTGGCCTACCGGGAACTCCTTCGTATCGGTCCCGATGTCCGTTATTCGCCCCGGATGGAGAAGGCGTATCGCACCGCCAGCCGGGAACTTTCGGACAGTATTGCGCTGGCGAACCGAACCCGTCTGGAGAAGACGGCGGACGATGGTCTCAAGATCGTGGCGGCATTGTGCAAGGGATACACCAGCGAGGTGGCGGAGGCGCTCCGTCAGGGGATGACGAAAAATTCCGACCGGAACGATTCGGCCGCGATTTTCCTTCTGTACAATCTGGACGACCAGCGGATCAGTCTTCGAAAGACGCCGGACTGCGGGACGGACCTTGCGAAACTGGCCGGACGGTTCGGCGGCGGAGGACATCCGTCCGCGGCCGGTTTTGAGCTGCCGGAGGCTCAGGGCTATCTTCAAGGTTTTCTATCCGAACGGTTGGAACAGGCCTTAAAGGAATAAAGACGTGAACGGGTTCCTGAATATCAATAAGCCGGCGGGGTGGACCTCGCACGATGTCGTCGCCCGTCTTCGCACCGTGCTGGGGACAGATTTGAAATCTGTCCCCTCCCGGTTCAAGGTGGGACACACGGGCACGCTGGATCCCGCGGCCACCGGCGTCCTTCCCATCTGTCTTGGAAAGGCCACCAAGCTGGCGCGGCTCTTGACCGAGACCGATAAGGAATACCGCGCCGTCATGCGTCTTGGAGAGACGACGGATACGCAGGACGCGACCGGAAAGGTTCTGGTCCGCCGCGTCGTGCCGGAGCTGACCGAAGCGCAGATTCTCACCGCCCTGGTTCCGTTTACGGGCAAGATCCTGCAAGTCCCGCCGATGTATTCCGCCGTCAAAATCAACGGACAGCCGTTGTACAAGGCCGCGCGGGCCGGACGTGAGGTGGAACGGGAGGCCAGAACCGTGACCATCCGACGGCTCCAACTGATCGGGATGGAAGGGAACGATATCACGCTGGAGGCGGTCTGCACCAAAGGCACCTATATCCGGACGCTCTGTGCCGATATCGGCGAGCGGCTGGGTGTCGGGGCCCATCTGCACCGGCTGATCCGGACCCGTTCGGGCCCGTTTCGAATCGAGGAGGCGATTTCGCTTGCGGAGGCCGAGACGGCCGTGAAAGACGGCCGGATACGGGAAAAAGTGCTGTCGGCCGCCCAGGTCTTGAAGGATTTTCCGAGCGTAAGCGTGACGCGCCAGGGGGCCCGTCTGCTTCTGCAGGGAACGCCGATCGGCCTGCAGGCGGTGGGCCGGCTGCCAAAAGAATTCAAGACAGGACAGCCGGTTTTGGTGTATAATGCTTCCGGTGATTTGATCGCCCTGGCCGAGGCCCTGGCCGGGCGGCCGGGGCATCCCGATCCGGGGCCGGAGGATCGGCGGGATTTGTTTAAGTTGGACAAAGTCTTGGTGTCGGTGGACGAATAAATAGATCGTTGTTTGAAAACCGCAACATTTAAGATAAGGAGAACGGGGTCATGTTGGAAAAGCAACAGAAACAAGAGGTGATCAAGAAATTCAGCGCCCATCAAAAAGATACGGGTTCGCCGGAGGTCCAGATCGCGCTGCTCAGCAGCCAGATCAATTCCCTGTCGGATCATTTCAAGACGCATAAAAAAGACCATCATTCCCGCCGGGGCCTTCTCCGGATGGTCGGCCGTCGACGGAAGTTGCTGGATTATCTCCAGCGGGAAGATCTCGGTCGGTACAAACAGATCATCGACAAGCTCGGCATTCGCAAGTAGTACGGAGGGGGACGGATTTAAAATCCGGCCCCTTTAGGGTTTACAGGACGCTGGGGAAGGAGATAGGAAGGGATTCGCCTCCGTCGTGTGCGGGCGCATGCCTCCCTACTTCCTGCCCCCGAGTCGCAAGGCTAATCTGAAATTTCAAATCTCAAATCCACTAACGGGGGACAGATTTCAAATCTGTCCCCCCTAGAAAAGGGGGGTATTTCATGGTTCATCAAGTAGAATTAGACATTAACGGCAAACGTCTGTTGTTGGAAACCGGCCGCATGGCCAAGCTGGCCGACGGCGCGGTGACGGCCCGGTACGGCGATACGGTTGTGCTGGCCACGGCCGTGGCCTCGAAAGTCGCGAGAGCGGGCGTGGATTTTCTTCCGCTCACCGTGGATTTTCAGGAAAAGGCCTACGCGGCCGGGAAGATCCCGGGCGGCTTCTTCAAACGGGAAGGACGTCCGTCGGAACGGGAGATCCTGTCCAGCCGCCTGATCGACCGGCCGCTGCGGCCGCTCTTTCCGAAAGGGTTTTATTTCGACATCCAGGTGATCGCCTCGGTCCTGTCGGCCGATCAGGGGAACGTTTCCGATCTGCTGGCGATCATCGCGTCGTCCGCGGCATTGACCATTTCGGACATTCCGCTTAAGGATCCGGTTGCCGCGGTCCGGATCGGCCGGATCGAGGGCCGTTTTGTCGCCAATCCGTCGTTTGCCGAGATCGAGGCGAGCGACCTGAATCTGGTGGTGGCCGGAACGCAGGATGCCGTGATGATGGTGGAAGGCGGCGCCCACGAGCTGTCGGAACAGACGATGATCGATGCAATTTCACTGGCGCATGCCGAGATTAAAAAGATCATCCAGGTGATCTTAAAGCTTCGGGAGCTGGTCGGAAAACCGAAACGCGAACCGGTCCAGAAAACGACGGATTCCGCCCTGGCCGAGGCGGTCCAGTCCAAGGGCCGGAAATCGATCGAGGAGGCCGTTCTGATCCCGAATAAAACGGCCCGCCAGGAGCGTCTGGATGCGATTCTCGACGATATCAAACAGCAGATCAACATGCCCGAAGCCGACCGCACGCAGGAGATCACCGAGATCTTTCACGAGCTGGAGCGGAACGCCGTCCGGCAGATGATCCTGACCAAGGGCGTTCGAGCGGACGGTCGCGGCTGCGCCGCGATCCGTCCGATTTCCTGCGAAGTGGGGATTCTCCCCAGAACGCACGGCTCGGCCCTCTTCACGCGGGGCGAGACGCAGAGCCTGGCCGTGGTGACGCTGGGGACGGCCGATGATGAAC
Organism: Nitrospirota bacterium; assembly: GCA_016198945.1. Lineage (GTDB taxonomy): Bacteria > Nitrospirota > Nitrospiria > JACQBZ01 > JACQBZ01 > JACQFA01. Next base: position 3,699 of record JACQHO010000113.1, read on the forward strand.
AACGGATCGACGCGCTGGAAGGCGAGTCCACAAAGACCTTCATGCTGCATTACAACTTCCCGCCGTTTTCGGTGGGCGAGGCCCGGCCGATGCGGGGGCCCGGACGTCGGGAAATCGGGCACGGGGCCCTGGCCGAGCGGGCGTTGAGGCCGGTCATCCCGAGCCGGGAAGCCTTTCCGTATACCCTCCGGATCGTCTCGGACATTCTGGAATCAAACGGTTCTTCCTCCATGGCGACGGTCTGCGGCGGGACGCTGGCCCTGATGGACGCGGGCGTGCAGATCAAGTCCCCCGTGGCCGGAATCGCGATGGGCCTGATCAAGGAAGGTTCACAGACCGTGATCCTCTCGGACATCCTGGGACTGGAAGATCATCTGGGCGACATGGATTTCAAGGTGACCGGAACCCGCCAGGGGGTCACGGCCCTGCAGATGGACATGAAGATCGCGGGCATTACGGAGTCGCTGTTCCGCGAGGCGCTGGAGCAGGCCCGCGTCGGCCGGCTTCATATATTGGACCGGATGGCCGAGTCCCTTGCGGCGCCGCGGGCGGAGCTTTCCTTGCTGGCGCCCCGGATCTTCACGATGCATGTGAAAAAGGATATGATCGGCAAGGTGATCGGACCGGGCGGCAAGGTCGTCCGGGGAATCGTCGAGGCGACCGGCGTGAAGATCGACATCGAGGATGACGGAACGATCCTGATCGCCTCCGTCGACGCCGAGGCGGCCAAGACGGCGATGGAGATGATCGGCAAGATTACCGAGGATGTTGAGGTCGGAAAGATCTATAAAGGCAAGGTGGTCAAGATCATGGATTTCGGCGCTTTTGTCGAGATTCTTCCGGGAGTGGACGGCCTGGTCCATATTTCCCAGCTGGCGGAGCACCGCGTGAACCGGGTCCAGGATGAGGTCAATGAGGGCGATGAGATCATGGTGAAGGTTTTAGAGGTGGACAAGCAAGGGAAGATCCGTCTCAGCCGCAAAGACGTGCTCAAGTCCGCCTTAGGCGGAAAGACCGAGACGGAAGGCAAGAAGGGATAGAAGCTCACGGACAAGCGTTTGTTTCACAAAGAAGTTCTGGACAACGGGATCCGGGTTGTGACGGAGGAGATCCCGTTTGTAAAGTCGGCCTCGCTGGGAATCTGGGTCGAGGTGGGGTCGCGCGACGAGGCGGCTGCCGAGGCCGGCCTCTCCCACTTTGCCGAGCACATGTTCTTCAAGGGCACGGTCCGCCGGTCGGCCCGGCAGATCGCCCAGGAGATGGACGGGCTGGGCGGCGAGCTCAACGCCTTCACCTCTCGGGAGACGACGGCTTTCTACGCCAAGGTGGTTGATGAACATCTCCCGCGGGCGGTGAATCTCCTGTCGGACCTCTTTCGCCATTCTGTTTTCAATCCGGTCGAGATCGAGCGCGAGAAAAAGGTCGTCCTGGAAGAGATCAAGATGGTCGAGGACGACCCGGAGGACCTGGTCCACGATCTTCATACCGAAAATGTCTGGCGCGGAAACCCCATCGGCCGTCCGATCCTGGGCGAGGTCAAAATCATCCGCGGCATCACCCGCCGAAAAATCCTGGACTATTTGAGCCGGAAATACCGTCCCGGCCGCATCGTCATTTCGGCGGCCGGACGGTTCAACCGGTCCGCGCTGATCAAGCAGTTGAATCGGGCTTTCCGCACGTTCGGCGGCGCCTCCATCCGAGACCGGCCCGAGCATTCCCCGTCGCCGACCGCGAGCGGTCGCCTGGTCGTCCGGCGGAAAAAGCTCGAGCAGGCGCATCTCTGTCTGGGGCTGCCGGGACTTCCGTTCACCCATCACGACCGGTACGGGGTGTATGCCTTGAACACGCTGCTGGGCGGCGGGATGAGCTCGCGCCTGTTTCAGGAAGTCCGGGAGAAACGGGGCCTGGTCTACTCGATCTATTCGCATTTCGCGGGATTCAAGGACGCCGGCATGCTGACGGTGTATGCCGCGTGCAGCCCGAAGGTCGTCCGGCAGGTTTTGGATATAACGATCCGGGAGCTTCGACGGCTCCGGGAGCGCGGCGTTCGAAACGATGAATTGAGGCGGGCCGTGGATCAGATGAAGGGCGGCACCCTGCTCAGCCTGGAAAGCACCAACAGCCGGATGAGCCGCCTGGCCCGGGACGAGATCTTTTTCGGGCGGTTCTTCACGCTCGAAGAGACGCTCGGCGAGATCAACAAGGTTTCAAAGGAACAAATCCGGCGATTGACCGATCGGTTGCTCGATACCCGAAACCTTTCCCTCACCGTTCTGGGGCCCGTCGCCTCGGATACCCGGTCGTTTGAATCCTACCGGGCGGGCGGCTGAACCCCGCCGCAAACAAATCACACCGTTCTCGGTAAAACAAAATCAGTGTCGCTTGCCCGGTTCGATCGGGCGTGAAGCGGGCGC
>JACQHO010000106.1 GCA_016198945.1 Nitrospirota bacterium
CGTCCGGGTCGGTCAGGAGTTCCACGACGGGTGAAAATTCCAGGATCGGGATCCTCTGATTCAGGACCTCGTCCTTAAGGACGCGCATGATCTCAAGTCCGGTGTAGTCGCTGCAGGTGAGAAGGCGCGGCTTCGTGCTTCCGCCGCCCTTTTTTGTTTTGAGGTTGCCGCTCTCGTCCCGGTCGAACAGAACACCCAGTCCGATCAGCCACTGGGCCGCCATCGGACCTTCTTCGACCAACACCTTCAGTAAATCGGGATCATTTTTGTGCTGGCCGCCGCGAAGGGTGTCGTAGAAATGGGTCACGGGCGAATCATCCGCGGTAATCGCGACCTGCATGCCGCCCTGGGCCATCACGGTATTGGAATCGCCCATGCGGAGCTTGGTCACGAGCAGAACGTTTGCCCCCAGTGCCTTGGCCGTCAATGCGGCCGTCGCGCCGGCCCCGCCCCCGCCGACGACAAGGACATCCACGCGATACTGCGGCGTGAGATCGAGATCGGCCGGAATCGAACTATCCGACTCCAATAGTTCGGCGACTTCCCGCACGGTCCGCTCACCCGCATTGGGGCCGATCTGAATTTTGTGATACTCCGTTTTTTTATAATCGGGGTGGAAGGCCCGGACCAGACGGTCGCGGTCCTCCGGCGACTGGATCGGAATATTTTGTTTTCGGCGCTCATCGCGCCGGGTAACGACCTTGTCTTTCGATTCGGCGATCCGGTCCATTCGGCGGGCTTTCTTATTTAGACGGTTTTGCGGCCGCTTTCAATTCTTCCTCGTTCATGGCCAGTATTTTTTCCCATTCGTCCGCATATTTTCCGGATCGGACCTCGTCCACACGGCTCGTGAGATTCTCAGGCGGCGGGTTCAGACGGGCCCCCTGCGCGCGGCTGGCATAGAGCGCGACATGGTTCGGGGCGATATCGGCGATGCAGACCGGGATGCATTGGCCGCACATCACGCAGTCCATGAACATCTCCGAGACCTTCGCAAAATCACCGAAGACGGCCTTCCAAACACCGTCACGGACATCGATCCCCTGCGGACAGGCCTCGGTGCAGGCGTTGCAGTTCCGGCAGAGCGAGGCCTCGGGATAGATCTTGAAGATCTCCTGCTTCGTATCCGCAATCGCATCGAGATCGTAGACCGCCTTGCGGTTGGGGTAATAGGAAAAATTAAGATAGAACGACATCCCGTCCTCGACCAGCGTCTGGCAGGCCAGCGCGTTTCGAAGGCGGACGTCGTCCTTCGTCCGGTACGTGGCGGCGCAGGCCCCGCAGAATCCGCCGAGACATCCCGCGCCGCGGACGACCTCATGCCCGGTATACCACATCGCCCGAAGCATGGTGAGCCCCTCGGGGACGGCATACGGGCGGCCCATGATCTCGACCGTGATCATTTTGCCATGGGCGCCGATCGTGCTTTCGGACCTGGGGTCAGACATTTGTCATACCAACGTGAGGCGTGAAACGCCCTTGTTCATTAACCCAGCGCGTTCAATGCCGAACCGGCGATAAACCATCCGATCTGCTGTTCCGTCATGCTGTGGTCGGCCTTGATCCTGAGGTCCTTCCCGTCCGCTTTATGGACGACCACCTCGACGGGCTTGCCCGGCACGAGACCGGCCAATCCAACAACGCTGACCCGGTCGTTCTGATCGAATTTCTCATAATCCTTGGGATCGGCAAAGGTCAACGGCAGGATTCCCTGTTTCTTGAGATTCGTCTCATGAATCCGCGCGAAGCTTTTTACGAGGACGGCCAGCACGCCCAGAAAACGCGGCGACATCGCGGCATGTTCCCGGCTTGAGCCTTCGCCGTAATTCTCATCCCCGATCACGACCGATCCGACGCCCTTGGCCTTGTACCGGCGCGCGATCGCGGCAATCGTCAGGTCGGATTCACCGGATAATACATCCGTCCCCTTGCCGGGCTCGGCGCCGAAGGCATTATTTGCACCGAGAAACATGTTGTCGCTGATTTTATCGAGATGACCGCGATATTTGAGCCACGGCCCGGCCGGAGAGATATGGTCCGTTGTGCATTTACCCTTCGCCTTGATCAGGATCGGCAGTTTTGTGAAATCCTTTCCGTCCCACCGAGGGAAGGGGTTCAAGAGCTGGAGCCGCTCGCTGGTGGGCGGGATATCGATCTCGATCTTGTCGCCGTCCGTCGCGGGCGCCTCAAATCCTTCCTCGCCTTTGGCGAACCCTTGGGCCGGAAGCTCTTCTCCGCGCGGCGGTTCGAACTTGATCTTCGTCCCATCCGCAGCCGTCAGAACGCCCGTGATCGGATTGAAGTCCAATGTTCCGGCAAACGCCATTGCCGTCACGATTTCGGGGCTCGAAAGGAAGGAAAGCGTCTCGGCGCTTCCGTCATTCCGTCCGGGAAAGTTTCGGTTATACGAACTGATGATCGAGTTGCTCTCCTTAGGCTTGATATCGGACCGTTTCCATTGCCCGATGCAGGGTCCGCAGGCGTTTGCCAAAACCGTTCCGCCCATGGCCTCGAAGGTTTTCATGAAGCCGTCGCGGATCATCGTGTGATAGATCCGCTCGGAGCCGGGCGTCACCAGGAAACCGGCCTTCGCCTTCAGTCCGGCCTTTAATCCCTGCCGCGCGATGTGGGCCGAGCGGCTGATATCTTCATACGAGGAGTTCGTGCAGGACCCGATGAGGGCGGCCTTCAACTCGACCGGATATCCTTTTTCCTTCGCCTCGGCCGCGAGTTTTGAGATCGGCCGAGCCAAGTCCGGCGTGTGCGGCCCGACAACGTGAGGCTCCAGTTCGGACAGATTGATCTCGACAATCTGATCGTAATATTTCTCAGGTTTGGCCATCACCTCCGGATCAGCCATAAGATTTTCCCGGTTGGCCTTTGCCAGTTCGGCCCATTCGGCGCGCTCAGTGATGCTCAGATAGGCCGCCATCTTGTCGTCGAACTGGAAGATCGAGGTGGTCGCGCCGAGTTCGGCCCCCATGTTGGTGATGGTCCCTTTGCCGGTGGCGCTGATCGTCGCGGCGCCCGGACCGAAATATTCGATGATCTTGTTCGTCCCGCCCTTGACCGTCAAGAGACCGCAGAGATAGAGAATCACGTCTTTTGGAGAGCTCCAGCCCTTCAACTGTCCCGTCAAGCGGACACCGATCAGCTTCGGATGGAGCACTTCCCATGGAAGCCCGGCCATCACTTCACCCGCATCCGCGCCGCCGACGCCGATCGCGAGCATCCCCAACCCGCCGCCGTTCGGGGTGTGAGAATCGGTTCCGATCAAAAGCGCGCCGGGGAAGGCGTAATTCTCAAGAACGACCTGATGGATGATGCCGGCCCCCGGCTTCCAAAAACCGATCCCGAACTTCCGCGCGGCCGAGCGGAGAAAATTATAGACCTCTTTGTTCTCCTCGATCGCGCGCTGCACGTCCTCCTTCGCGCCGCTCTGGGCGCGGATCAGATGGTCGCAATGAACCGTGCTTGAAACCGCCACTTTTTTCTTCCCGGCCTGTATGAATTGCAGCAGCGCCATCTGGGCCGTCGCGTCCTGCATCGCCACACGATCCGGCCTAAGAAGAAGCTGGGCCTTTCCCCGTTCCCAGACCTGGGCATCGAAATCATCGGCATGGGTCGCCAGGATTTTTTCGGTCAGCGTCAAAGGCCGGCCGAATTTTTTCCGGGCCCTGGCCAGTTTTTCCGGCATGGAGGCATAAAGATTTTTGACGGGCTCAGTCGACATGGCTCATTTCCTTCCCTAATGGGGTGGAAGTTTGATTTTAACGGGCCGCCGTATCTTCGTCAAGGTCTTTGACCCTCGGGGTCAAAGCCGCTACTTAAGCGGCGGGACTTCCTTTCGTTTCGGGGCTGCGTAATTGATCAGGTAATCAAACAGACGGATCAGACGGCTGCCCTGCTGCTTTTGATCAACCCAGTGGCCGATCAGCCCGATCGTCCGCGCCAATATGAAGAAGCCATTCAGGCTTTCGACCGGGAAACCCAGATCGACCAGAACGGCCGCGATCGTTCCGTCCACATTCAGGATCAGTGTGTCCTTTTTCGCCGTCGTGATCTTCTCGACCTCCAGCGCAAAATCGAGATGCGGCGTGGCAAGCTTCAAGCTCTTCACGTAACCCACGAGTTCTTTGACCCTTTTATCGGGATTCTTTACACTTTTCACACGGTGGCCGATGCCGGGAACCGGTCCGACATTGGCCTTCATGTAACTTAAAAAGTCATCCACCGATAGGTTGTTCTCAACGGCGTATTTGAACCATTTGCCCGCGTCCGTGACCGCACCCCCGAATCGCGGGCCGATCATGATCAGTCCGGCCGCGACCGCCTGGGCCATCGAAATCCCGGCGCAGGCCGCGATGATCGTCGTGAGCGCCCCGGACACCGCC
>JACQHO010000107.1 GCA_016198945.1 Nitrospirota bacterium
CCGTTACCCGAAAGGGTCGTGGGTTCGAATCCTACCCCCTCCGAATTTTTGCAAAGCAAAAATTCGGAGCATTGGAGCAGTGGAGCAATAGAGCATTAGAAAAGGCTGAGACAGCGCGAGAATGCGGTCTAATGCTCCATTGTTCTGACGGACGGTTATTTCAAATATTTTAAGAATTCCGAATCGGGGCTTAAAACCAGCGTGGTCTCTTTATCGAGGGTTTTCTTGTAGGCTTCCATCGTGCGCATGAACTCAAAAAATTCGACATCCTGCCGGTAGGCCTGGGCATAAATTTTAAAGGCCTTCGCATCCCCCTCGCCCATCATCGTCTGTGAGGTTTTATAAGCCTCGGCCAGTATGATTTCCCGTTCCTTCTCGGCCTCGGAACGGATCTTCTGCGCCTCTTCCGCGCCCTCGGAACGGTATTTCTTCGCCTCGCGCTCCCGTTCGGCCTCCATCCGGGTGAAAACGGCTTTTTCGTTCTGCTCCGGCAGATCGGCGCGTTTGATCCTTACATCATCCACCTCGAGCCCATAGGCCGCCGCTTTCTCGTTCGCCCGCGTGGTGACGGTCTCCATGATCTTGGATCGGGCGGTCGAGACGATCTCGGCCAGATCGTGCCGTCCCAGCTCCACCCGGAGTTCCGAATAAATGATGTCGTCCAGCCGCCCGAGCGCCGCTTGCTGCGTCTGGAAGGCCTCGTACACTTTAAGCGGGTCTTTGATCCGCCACTTGGCGAAGTTGTCGAGCAGAAGCGTCTTTTTATCCTGCGTGATCACGTCCTGCGAGGTGGCGTCGTAATCGAGCAGCCGTTTATCGAAATGGATCACGTTCTGGACGAACGGGACTTTGAATTGGAGCCCCGGCTCGATCACCGTCCGGACCGGCTTGCCGAGCTGGACGACGATCGCGGTCTGGGTCACGTCCACGATGAAGAAGGGTGAGCCGCCGATGATCAGGATGAAGAGTACGATGCCGATGACGATCAACCATTTCTTCATGGTTTTACCTCGGCCGGCTTCGTCATCCGGTCCAGCGGGAGATACGGAAGGACTTTTTCGCCGAACTTCTTGTCGATGACGACCTTATTGATGCCGGGAAGCACCTCTTCCATTGTTTCCAAAAACAGGCGTGTCCGGATCACCTTTTTGTCATGCTGATACTCCGCCAGCATCTTTTTGAAACGATCCGCCTCGCCCTCGGCCCGTCGGACGCGCGCCTGGCCGTAGGCCTGGGCCTGGTTGATGACCTGGGCGGCCTCGCCTTTGGCCTTGGGGATGATATCGTTTCGGTAACTCTGGGACTGATTGATCAATTTCTCCTTGTCTTCTCTCGCGCTCGCGACGTCTTTGAACGCCCCGGCGACCTGGTCCGGCGGATCGACGTCCTGAAGCTGGATCGCGGCGACCTGCACTCCGGCGCGGTAATCATCCAGAATCGTCTGGAGCAGCTCCTGCGTTTTCTGCTGGATATCGGCCTTTCCGGTCGTGAGCGCTTCATCTATGTGGCTCTGACCGACCACCTGGCGGATTGCGGCCTCGGTCGCCTTCATGATCGTCTCCCCGAGGTCGGCGACGTTAAAAAGGAACTCTTTCGAATCGCGGATGCGGAACTGGACGATCAGCTCGACCGAAAGGATGTTCATGTCCCCCGTCAGCATCAAGGCCTCGCGCGGAATCGTCTGCGTGCCGCCTCGGGTGCCGGACCGGAAGCCGATCTCGATGCGGTGCAGTTGGGTAATCCGGGGAATCAGAACGGTTTCGATCAGCGGGATCTTGAAGTGGGGACCCGGGGGTGTCAGTCGGACGATCCGACCGAACCGTTTGACCACGCCCTGCTCATTGGGTGCGACGATATAGAAGGACTGCCAGGCGAGGATGAGGACGAGGATCAGGCCGATGATCGAAAGCCAGCCGCCGCGTCCTCCGCCTGAGGCGGATCCGCCGAACGCTTTGCGCAACCGGTCCTGAACCTCGCGCGCGACCCGCTCAAAGTCGGGCATATCCCCCTGCGATCTCTGCCCCCATTCCATCCGACGGCCTCGTGGCTCCTAAAAGTATACTCACCATAACCTCTTTTTCTCCCACTGTCAACAAAAAGTCGCCGGGGCCCCGCCTTTTTAATTGCAATCGTCAAGGATTTTGAATAGAATAAATTGCTCGCAACGCTTTGCCCGGGTTTTTAGGAATTGAAAAATAGAGCATTAGAACATTGGACCGCATTGAAGCGGTGCCCTCTTATTGTTCGATTGATCTAATGTTCCAATGCTCTAAAAATTGCAAAGCAATTTTTACGGAGAGGTGGCCGAGCGGCTTAAGGCAGCTGCCTGCTAAGCAGTTGTGGGGGGAAACCTCCACCTAGGGTTCAAATCCCTACCTCTCCGCCAGATTTTTTGCTCTGAAAAAAATCAGAGCATTCGAACAGTGGAGCAATGGAGCATTAGAAAAGGCGGAGAAAGCCGCGAGAATGCGGTCTACTGTTCCATTGTTCTATCGCTCATGTTGAATGGATAGAAAGGGAGTGCCATTATGACTGCCAATAATACCAATCCGCTCAAACCCCGCAGCCGGGATGTGATGGAAGGCCCGGAGCGGTCGCCGCACCGTGCGATGTTTCATGCGATGGGGTTCTCGGATGAGCAGCTGGCGCGGCCGCACATCGGCGTGGCCAGCTCCTGGAACGAGGTCACGCCGTGCAATATGCATCTAAACCGCCTGGCCCAGCATGCAAAGACTGGCGTGCGCGAGGCCGGCGGGATGCCGGTCGAGTACGGCACGATCGCGGTCAGCGATGGGATTGCGATGGGTCACGAGGGCATGAAGGCCTCGTTGATGACCCGCGAAGCGATTGCGGATTCGGTGGAGCTGGTCGCCTTCGCTCAGCGGTTCGACGGCCTCGTCACAATCGCCGGCTGCGACAAGAGCCTGCCGGGAATGGTGATGGCCAGCGCGCGATTGAATATTCCTTCGGTTTTCATCTACGGCGGCACGATCATGCCCGGAACGTTTCACGGGAAGGACGTTACGATCCAGGACGTTTTCGAAGCGGTCGGGGCTTATACCATGGGAAAGATTTCCTCGAACGACTTGAAGGCCCTTGAGAATGCCGCCTGTCCGGGGGAGGGCTCCTGCGCCGGGATGTTCACGGCCAATACGATGGCCTCGGCGATCGAGGCGCTGGGAATGTCGCTGCCCGGTTCGGCCTCGGTTCCTGCGATTGACGAGCGGCGGAACCGTGTCTGCGTCGAGAGCGGCAAAGCCGTTCTCAATCTGCTCAAGTTAAGAATCAAGCCGCGCGACATCATCACGCGAAAGTCGATCGAAAACGCGATCGCGGTCTGCGTCGCCATCGGCGGCTCGACCAATTCCGTACTGCATCTTCTTGCGATCGCTCATGAAGCCGGGGTGAAGCTCAAGATCGAGGATTACGACCGGATCAGCCGGAGGACGCCCCATCTCGCCGATATGAAACCCGGCGGACGTTATGTCATGGTCGATCTGGACCGAGTCGGGGGGATTCCGGTCGTGATGAGGGAGTTGTTGGACGCCGGCCTTCTGCACGGAGACGCGCTGACCGTGACCGGAAGGACGGTGAAAGAGAATCTGAAGGACGTGGTATTCCCGACCAACCAGGACGTGGTTCATCCCGTGAAGTCGCCGATCAATCCGAGCGGCGCGATCGTGATCCTAAAGGGAAACCTCGCGCCGGAAGGCTGTGTCGTGAAAGTGGCTGGCGTGAAAAATCTTCGCCATCGCGGGCCGGCGAAGGTTTTCAACCGCGAAGAAGACGCCTTTGCCGCGGTGAAGGCCCGTCAGATTGCGGCCGGCGATGTCGTCGTGATCCGGTACGAAGGGCCGAAGGGCGGGCCCGGCATGCGCGAGATGCTTGCGCTGACGGCCGCACTGGTCGGGGAGGGGCTGGGCGATGACGTGGCGCTCTTGACCGACGGCCGTTTCTCCGGCGCGACGCACGGCTTGATGGCCGGCCACGTGGCGCCCGAAGCGGCCGTGGGCGGGCCGATCGCCGTTGTGAAGAACGGGGACATGATCGTGATGGATGCCGCCAAGCGGCGTCTCGATATTGAACTGACGGCGAAGGATATCCGGCAGCGTCTGAAAAAATGGAAAGCGCCCAAGCCCCGCTACACGCAGGGCGCACTCGCGAAGTATGCGCGACATGTTCAATCCGCGTCCAAGGGCGCTGTCTGTGAATAAAGTCCGATTTTTTTTCTTTCTTCTTCCATTCCCCCTCTTCGGATGCGGGGATCCCGATCCGTTTCCGATCCTCAACCCACCGGCCGTCTTTTCGTTCCCGACCAACCTCTCTAAAACGACGGCCTCCGGCTGCCCCCAAGCTCCGCCGGGATGTTCGATCACTCCGGATCTGGCCATGGACGGGTCGGGTAACGTCCATGCCGTCTGGGCGGAGGACGGCGAGATTTTTTTCGTTCGTTTGACAGACGCTGGGACAACATTTTCGCCCGGCCGGAATATTTCCGGCACAATGGAGCTCTCGGCGACACCGGCCGTGGCGGTGGACGGATCCGGCAATATCAACATCATTTGGGAAGAGGATTATCGCGTCGTCTTCACACGCTCCACAGATGGCGGGAACAGTTTTTCAACTCTCCAGAGCTTGTTCGCCGATCCGGCCGGAATTTCGGAATCCTTGGCGTTTGCGGTGGATGGAACGGGAAATATCAATGTGGTCTGGGAGGAGGACTGGGATATTCGATTCGCGCGCTTTTCTGTTAATGCGGATGGAACACTGAATTTTTCGATATCCGCAAAGAACCTCTCCAATACGTTCAATAACGGAACAACCGGATTCTCGAGCGCGCCCAGGATTGCCGCGGATCCGTCCGGCGGCATCCATGTCATTTGGGAAGAGGATTTTGTGGCGGCCTACACCCGATCTTCGGTTGGAGGGGCCGCGTTTTCGGCCGTTCGAATGATCTCCGATCCGGCCGGTTTCTCCGGCGGGATGGATATTGCGATAGGCGGGACGGGAACGATCCATATCGTGTATGAACAGGACTGGGAGATTTATTCCGTCCGCTCGGCCGACGGAGGGACCGGCTTTTCGACCGCTCAAAATCTCTCCAACACCCTTCTGGTCAACAACGCGAGCGGGTTTTCGGCCACGCCGGCGGTGGCGGTGGACGGTTCGGGCCGCATCAACGTTGTCTGGGAGGAGGATTTCAGGATCGTTTTCCGGCGTTCCTTGACGGGGGGGGCCGATTTTTCGGCCGTTCAAGATCTCTCGATCGCGTCGGCCGTTTCAACACTGCCGGCCCTGGCGGTGGACGGTTCCGGCGCCATCCATGCCGTCTGGCAGGACGACGATCTCGCCGGGAATACCGAGATCTTCTTTGTAAAGGGAGAGTAACTCCTTGGAAAATCCAAGAGCCCATTCAAGGGGCCGTGTGCAAAGTTGACCCGAATCAATCCTCAGACCGCGAAAGGGATTTTCCCGGCGGCCGTTATCCTGTGGATGGGTTTTGGGGCCGCCGCCCTGGCCGGGCCCATCGGACCTCCCGCGCCTAATTTGCAGCCGGGACAATTCGAGCTTGCGGTGGAACTGGACCTGTCAAGCCGGGACATCCATTTTGAGGATCGCGACCTTGAAGAGCGCACCCGGATGTATTTAGTGAAAGGGGGCTACGGGCTGGGCGGCCGGATCAATCTCTACGGGGCGGTCGGAGCGGCTTCCAGCCGGGACGATGAGGGGTTTGACGGCGATCCCGGCACGGCGTTCGGCGGCGGGGTCCGTCTCGGCCTGTTTGAATATCAAGGGATTCTTTTCGGGGTGACGGGACAGGCCCTGCGGTTTTCGAGCCGTGATTCGACCGCCTTTGGTCTCAATGACATCACCCTCACCTATTTCTGGACGGTGTATGACGTTGTGTTGGGCGCGAGGACGAAGATTTCCGACAGCAGCTTTTACGCGGCCGCCCTCTATTCAAAAATCGATGGGGAATTGCAGACATCCCTTCCCGGATTTCCCGATCAAACCGCCCGTTTCAAGGAAGCCCATGACCTCGGCTTATTGATGGGCGGGAATGCCGAGTTCCTGGGAAGGGCCCGTTTTGGATTTGAGCTCCGCCTGATTCATGAAACCGCGCTTGCCCTCCGCTTGAGTATTCCCTTCGGCCGTTAAAACAACTTTTCCAGATCCTCCGGCCCGACCTGGTCGAGGTTATCAACAACGACATCCGCGTGGGAGAGTTTCTCTTTCGGGTAGGAATTCGTGACGGCGAGGCATTTCATCCCGGCCGCTTTCGCTCCCTCAACGCCGTGCAGCGAGTCCTCGATCACGAGGCATTCGTCTGGACGGATCGGCGGCGACGGGACGGGCTCCTTCCGGTTGATTTCGGCCAACGCGGTCTGGAAGGCCTCCGGATGCGGCTTGCCGTTCCGAACGTCCTGCGCCGTGACGAGCACCGGAAAGGCGTCGCGCATCCCGCCTTTATCCAATGCGAACTTCACCTCGCCGCGAAACGCGCCGGAGGCGATCGCCAACCGGAACCGTCCTGTCAGTTTCTTCACCAGATCCACGACGCCGGGATAAAGAATCAGTTCCTGTTGCGAGAGCCGGCGATAGACCTCCATCTTGCGGATAATCAGCTTTTTTAAGATTTTATTGTCGACCGGTCGGTTGTTGGCGCGTAAAACGGCTTCGAAACAGCCCTTGTCATCCATCGCAAGGTATTTCAAAAAGTATTCTTCCGTGGACAACGAAACGCCTTCCTCCGCCAAAACCTCCTTGAAGGCTTTCAAGTGGTGCGGCTCGCTGTCCACAATCACGCCGTCGCAATCAAAGATCACCGCTCTCAACATGATGCTACTATAGCAGAAATAAAGTCCATGAACAAACTCTTCCACCCCCCCCAGCTTCGGGCCTCAGCTTTCAAGGATAAACGTGACGGGGCCGTCGTTGTGGAGCGAGACGATCATCCGGGCGGCGAACCGTCCCGTTTCGACCGTGAGGCCGGCGGCGATCAGGTGGTCGACAAATCGATGGTACAACCGCTCGGCCAATTCGCGACCGGCCACGGCCTCAAAGCTCGGCCTCCTTCCCTTTACCACCGTCGCCACCAGCGTGAACTGGGAGACGACCAGTAGCTGGCCGTCGACCTCCTGGACGGAGCGATTCATCTTTCCGGCCTCATCATCGAAAATCCGAAAGGCGAGGATGCGGTCCGCCAGATAGTCGGCATCCTCGGCGGTATCGTCCTTTGCCACCCCGAGCAGGACGACCAGTCCCGGGCCGATCCGTCCCACGACCGCCTGTTCTACCGAGACCTGCGCCTCCGACACCCGTTGAATCAAGGCTTTCATCTTACTCCCTCCCGAGTTGCGAATGATATCAAAATGGTCTTGGCTTTACAATATCCGCAGAGTATAATCCAAAAGGTGCCTGTCACCTTTTGGGACGTAACCGGTTGATAATTATGATGATGGTTTACATTCAGACGGGGTCGGTCATGATCTGGCTCTGGATGGCCCTTTTCCCGGTCGCATCTCCGGCCGCCGTCGCCGAGCCGATTGAAGAGCGATTTCAAACCGAGATGGGCGAGACGATGCGGTGCGTCTACACCGCCGGCGATCCGGCCGTTACCGATGAGGCGCTTCGGCTCTGGCTGAGACTTCGGTATCCTTTTGAGAGTTTCGGTTTTCCGCGCATTGAACAGGGGATTTCGTCCGCCGCCGGTTCGTCCCTGGCGACAAAAGTCTCAGAGAATCTTGCCGCCCAGCATCGGGCGATCGAATCGCTTGTCTCCGTCGCGCCGGATGATTCCCTCCGACCGCTTTACAACGCGGTTCTCGCCACGTTTGAAAGGGAATATGACTACAGCCGGACCCTGGCGGATTTTCTTGACCACAAAGACGCCGATCGGTTCATCCGGATGCTGGACGAAAAGATGAAGTTGCGGCCTGCCGAGAAGGAGAAGATCCTGTCCATTGCAAAGGCTCTATCGGCCGGGAAGATCACGGACGACCTCCAAACCGTGCATGAACAGTTTTTGAACGAGCATGTCATGGTGGACGATCAGCGGAGGCATTTTGCCGATTTTCACCGGGACTTCATCCGGAAATATCGGATCGGGATCGATTGCGGGTGCGTCGAGAAGTGTTGAACCATCCCTACGTGGGGCGTATTCCTTTCTTTGCGATCTTCGTCCTGACCATCTCCCACAGAAAGGTCTGTTCCTCGGAGCGCAGCAGGCGGTTGGCCGTGATGTAGCTGAGGACCGCCAGCGCGATTGTGCCGAGCAGCCAGATCGCCTTGATATCCCACTCGCCGGGGAAGGACCAGATTGAAAGACTTCCAACCGTCCATCCAATCAGCCCGACGGGGATCGTGGCCGCAACGGTGTTCCCGACCGAGCGAAGGATCACGGGCCATTCGATTCCCTGTAGTCGGCGGTTTAAAATCCAGATCAGAAGTCCGAAATTCAGAACGGCCGCAAGCGAGGTCGCCAGCGCGAGCCCGCCGTGCAGCAGCGGCCGCATCAGCAAAAGACTCAAAACGACGTTGGTGACCATCGCCGCAACGGCGATCTTGACCGGTGTCTTCGTGTCCTGCAACGAATAGAAGGCCGCGACCACGATCCGGATGCCCGCGAAGGCCGGCAGGCCGACGCAATAAAAGAACAGCGCGGCGGCCGTGCCGGCTGTTCCGGCGGCCGTGAACAGGCCGTGCTCGAAGAAGAGATGGATGATCGGAACGCGAAGCGTCATCAGCCCGATCATGGCGGGGATGATGATGAACAGGACCAGCCGCAGCCCAAACGAGAGCGTCTTCTTCAGTTCATCGGTCTGGCCGGCGGAGGTCTGCTTCGCCATCGTGGGGAGGATCGCCGTCCCCAGCGCGACGCCGAAGATTCCCATCGGGAAGAGGACGAGACGCATCCCGTAAAAAAGATAGGTCTGGCTGCCTTCGGGGAGATAGGAGGCCAGAAGCGTGTTCACGAGGATGTTCACCTGCGTCACCGACAGGCCGATCATCGCCGGAAGCATCAAAAGACCGATCCGTTTCACGCCGGGATGAAACGGGTTGAATCGAAATCCGATCATCATCCGGCGGCGATGAAGGCCGGGGAGCTGCATGAAAAACTGGACCCCGCCGCCGGCCACAACGCCGATCGCCACGCCGAAGATCGGCTCGGTCAAATACGGTGAGAGCCACAGCGCGGCCGAGATAATGCAGACGTTGAACATGACGGGCGAGAAGGCCGGGACGGCGAAGGCCCGGAGCGAGTTGAGCATGCCCATCGTGAGCGCGGCCAGGCTGATGAACAAGAGATAAGGAAACATGAACCGGCTCAGCATCACGGTCAGGTCGAACTTGCCCGGCTCGTCTGCGAACCCCGGCGCGATTCCCCGGACGATCCAGGGGGCGGCCGCGATGGACAGGATGCAAATGACGGCGACGATCGTCAGCAGAGTCGTGAAAACGGCCGATGCCAGCTCGCGGGCCTCCTCCTTGCTCCGCTTCGTGGTGTATTCGGTGAAGACGGGGATGAAGGCGGCCGACATCGAGCCCTCCGCGAACAGCTCGCGGAGCATGTTGGGGATGCGGTAGGCCACAAAGAAGGCGTCGGCCACCATGCCGGCTCCAAACACCCGGGCCAGGATCATATCCCGGACGAAGCCCATGATCCGGCTCGCGAGGGTGGCCAGCCCGATCACTCCGGCGGCCTTGGCGATCTGTCGGCGTTCCTGGGTCAAGTCGGTTCATCCTGCAGGGGCGTATTGCAATACGCCCCTGCGAAAATTGCCTTGACAGTCCGAATGCAATCGTGGTACAAAAAACACTCTTTGAATAGAAAATATTACCCAAGGAGTCACAATGGCAGATCACGCATCCGCAATCAAACAGATACGAAGCTCGAAACGGCGTCAGGCCCGGAACCAGTTGGTGTTGACAGCGCTGAAGACATTGGTCAAGAAGATGAACACCGCACTCACCGCCAGGAAACTGGACGAGGCGAAAGCCCTTCTGGCCAGGACCACGTCCGCCTTCGACCGCGCCGTCACCAAAGGCGTTCTCCACCGGAACACCGCTTCCCGCAAGATCTCCCGCCTGACCTCAAAGGTACAGAAGGGGCTGCCGACCCAGAAATCGGCGTAACCCTTTCTGTTTTCCCGAACAGAGATCAAGAACGAGCAGCTCTAAAATCAGTTTCGGGGCCAGCGCGCCTCCCTTGAGGCCGGCGTCCGTCTCGACAAAACGCTGAAAGGCCCAGCGCAGATCCTTCTCCGAATAGGCCTTGGCCGCCGCGATCACGGATGCGCCGGCCCATTGGCCCAGCCCGAACATCCGCATCAGCGCCGCGTCGGTATGGCCGGCCTGCATCGCGCGTTTGACCTTCCAGACCAGCCGGAACCGGTAGCCGATCGTGGATAAAATTTTAAGCGGCGGCTCGCCCTCCTCGACCAGGCGCGTCAGCGTCCGGATCGAGGGCTCGGTCTGTCGCCGCGCGAGGGCGGTCAGAAGATCGTAGACCGAGACCGCGCCGGACGCGGAACAGGCCCGCTGCACGTCTTCCATCTCGATCCATTTTTCATGGTCGCTCCCGATCACGGCTTTGGTCAGTTCGTTCTGGAGCGGGAAAAGATCGCGGCCGACCCGTTCCTTTAAAAATAAAAGGGCATCCTCCGAGATCGCGCGGCCCATGGATTGGGCCTGCGCCTTGAGCCAGACCGTGACCTGCGCGTCGGTGAGAGGCCGGCAGTCCACCACGACGGCCTGGGCCTTCAATGCTTGAAAGAACGACCGCCGCGCGTCGAATTTGGAGGCGACGCAGGCGAAGCAGGTCGTCGGAGAGGGGTTCTTCAGATAAGGGACGAGGCGGTTCGCCTCGCCGGCCGGCAACTGGTCGGCATTCCGAAAAATCACCAGCCGGCGCTCGGCGAAGGCCGGGAGGCTTTCGACCGCGGTCAGGATCGCGTCGGCCGTTGCGGTTTCACCGTCGATAACGGTGGTGTTGAAATCCCGGGTTGCGGGATCCACAACGGCGCGGCTCAGCCGTTCCGTCGCAGACTGGATCAGGAACTCCTCCTCGCCGGTCAGGAGATAAACGGGCGCGAGGGTTCCGCGGTCGACCTGGGCGGTGAAGTCCTGATAGCTCATCAGGCCGGGGC